>DATEIF010000215.1:0-2188 GCA_035279205.1 Vineibacter sp. | reverse complement strand
GGCCGCGCCAGCAACCGCGGCGTCGACGCCGGCGACCCGGACCACACGCAATGAGCCGCCGGCGCGTCGCCCGGACTCGACCTCGACAACGGGTGACAGCGCCGTGGCGCCGGATTCCGATCCGACCCAGGGCAATCGGATACCCTCCCGGTCGGCACAGCCGCCCACGGCGGACGCACAGCCGCCACAACAGGCGGCGCTGCCGCCGGCGGCAGAACCTGCCCGACCCAAGCCGAGAACAATATCGGCACCGGCAATGCCACAACCCCGCACCGTACGGGCGGAGGTCAACAGCACGCTGGAACTGCGGGGGCCGACGGGCGAAGTGCTGGCGACGACCTATATGCACGCCGGCTCGACCTACACCGTGCCGGAATATGTCGGCTACGTCCTGACGCCGGCAGGCCACTAGATCCTGGTTCCCTGACCTGCAGACACGGCGCCGCGTCAACGCGTGTCTTGCGTTGCGCAGGCATCGACCCACCTGTATCGATGCAGCCGTGGCCATATGATCTGGCCGGTCGGGGCGACCGGTTTGCGCAGCCGCTGGAGCGGACGAGATGAGTGTCAGACCCTATCGTGACATCCAGCGGCGCAGGTCGCGGCAGATCATGGTCGGCAAGGTGCCGGTCGGCGGCGAGTCGCCGATCACCGTTCAGACCATGACCAACACGCTGACCGCCGACGCCGCCGCCACCATCGACCAGATCCGTCGTGCCGAGGAAGCGGGTGTCGATATCATCCGCGTGTCGTGCCCGGATGAGGATTCGACCAGGGCGCTTCCGGCGATCGTCAAGGCATCACGCGTGCCGATCGTCGCCGACATCCACTTCCACTACAAGCGCGCCATCGAGGCAGCCGAGGCGGGCGCCGCCTGCTTGCGCATCAATCCCGGCAACATCGGCAGCGCCGATCGGGTGCGTGAAGTCGTGAAGGCGGCCAAGGATCATGGCTGCTCGATGCGCATCGGCGTCAACGCCGGCTCGCTTGAAAAAGATCTGCTGGAGAAATACGGCGAGCCGTGCCCGGAGGCGATGGTCGAGAGCGCGCTCGATCACGCTCGGATCCTCGAGGATCACGACTTCCGCGAGTTCAAGATCAGCGTCAAGGCGTCCGATGTCTTTCTGGCCGTGGCCGCCTACCAGGGCTTGTCCGAGGCCTGCGACTATCCGCTCCACATCGGCATCACCGAGGCCGGCGCGCTGCGCACGGGCACGGTGAAATCGTCGATCGGACTGGGCTCACTGCTGTGGGCCGGCATCGGCGATACGCTGCGCGTCTCGCTGTCGGCCGAGCCCGAGGAAGAAGTGCGCGCCGGTTTCGAGATCCTCAAGGCGCTGGGCCTGCGGCATCGCGGCGTCAACATCGTGTCGTGCCCGTCCTGCGCCCGCCAGCAGTTCGATGTGATCCGCACCGTCGAGGCGCTTGAGAAGCGGGTCGCTCATATCACCACGCCAATGACGGTGTCGGTGATCGGCTGCGTCGTGAACGGGCCCGGTGAAGCACGCGAGACCGATATCGGTTTCACCGGCGGCGGCAACGGCACGCATCAAGTCTATGTTGCGGGCGTCCCGCATCACCGCCTGAAGGAAGCGGGCATCGTCGAGCACCTCGCCGAGATGATCGAAAAGAAGGCAGCCGAGATCGAAGCCGCCAAGGCGGCCGCGGAAAGCGCCGCCAGCGAGTCTCGCCCTCACGCTGCCGAATAGCGGCAGGACGTCTAGTACCGGCTATCGGTGGAAGGTGAGTCGCGACTGTCATCCCGAGCGTAGCGAGGGATCTCCCGCGATCGACGCATGGTGCGCAATTCGCGAGAGATCCCTCGCTGCGCTCGGGATGACAGGTGTGTTAGCGACCAGCGATTCCAGGTACTAGGCTGCAGCCGCCTTCGTCGCCGCGCGCAGGCCGATCCGCCGCATGATTGTGGCGGCGTAGCGTGGCGAAATGCGGTGAATGGCCAGCAGCAGGCGATTGGAGCCGCCGGCCAGGAAGCGGTGACGGCCGAGTCGCAGGGTGCGCAGCAGCTCGTCGGCGACCCATTCGGGCGCGAAAATGCGTGGTCCTTCCAGCGGCCATTGCCGGCCGGAACCGGTATTGGTGTGCGGTGGCGCGAACACGACGATATCGACGCCACGATCGGCCAGCTCGCCACGCAGGGCGTCGGACAATGACAGTATCGCCGCTTTGG
>DATEIF010000214.1:0-2285 GCA_035279205.1 Vineibacter sp. | reverse complement strand
ACCGGATCGGTCCACACCGGCTGGCCGCTCTCCAGCACGAAGATGCGGCCGATGTAGCTGGTGAACTTGCCGATGTTGGCAAACAGCTTGCCGAGATCGACCTCGGCCGACAGCGCCGACAGGACAAGGCAGACGACGACGCAAACACCCATCAACGCCGCGCGGGTGCGCTTGGCGCGGACGGCATCGCGATAGCCCCGCTCCAGCACGCTGAGGCGGGCGGCATCCGTACTGAGAGGAGAGGAGGACAAGTGGCTCAAGCCGGCGGAAATCGCCGGGCCCGTTCTCGGCGGGCCCGGCAGGCGCTGCTGTGGCTCAGCTCTTGGTCTTGCGCAGCTGGTCGACGAATTTGATCAGATCGACCACCGGCTCGTAGAACTTGTGGTCGACGGTCTTGAACTCGCGATCCTTGCCGTCCGACAGCTTGTCGAAGGCGGCCTTGGCCTTGGTCGGCGCCTCGGCGAACGCCTTGCGGATGGCGGCCTTCAGGTCGTCCGGCAGGTCGGCCATGTAGGCGAACGGCGAGTTCGCAATCAGGTCTGACTTGAAGATGATGCGGAAGTCTTCCTTCTTCGCCATGCCCTTGCTGACCATGCGGGTCAGGTTGGAATCGGTATCCGAGTTCAGCCAGTTCGCCGCCACATCCACCGTGCCCTGCTGCAGGGCGATGACCGCGTTCTCGTGGCTGCCGGTGTAGACCACCTTGGCGAAGTAGTTGTCGGGGTTGATCTTCATCTTGTTGAGCGCGAACCGCGGCACGTTGTTGCCGGACGTCGAGTTGGGATCGACCAGGCCGAGGTTCTTGCCCTTCAGGTCGTCGATGCTCTTGTAGGGGCTGTCGGCCCGCACGTAGAAGACCGAGTAGTAGCCGACCGAACCATCGGCGTTGACGGTGGTGGCGAACGGCTCGACCTTCACGCCGGTGACGTAGGCGCGGGCATAGGACGCCGGACCGTAGCCGCCGATATGGATGTTGCCGGAGCGCTGGCCTTCGATCACCGCGGCGTAGTCGTTGGCGACCCGCAGGGTGACCTTCACGCCCAGCTCCTTGGACAGGTACTCGATGAACGGCGCATAGCGCTCGGTGACGCCCGACGCGTTCTCCGACGGCACCACGGCGAACACCAGCTCGGGATACTTCGCCTTCCAGGACTGCGCGTGGGCGGCGCCGGCAACGACGAGCGCGGCAGCGGCTGACGTGGCGAGCAGGAATTGGCGACGATGGAACATCAGACTCTCCGTTATCGAGGGGTCAGGATCACTGCGCGGCAACGCCGGGGGCAGCGACGCTCAGGTGCGCCGTGGGCGCGACATAGGCCGCGATCGGCGTCTTCTGCGGCTGCGGCTCGCCGACGACGTCGCCGGCCTCCAGACCATAGAGCTCGCGGGCACGGGCGCTGGAGAGCGCGTTGGGTGCCTCGTCCAGCACCAGGCGGCCGGCCACCAAACCCAGCAGCCGGTCGCAGTATTCGCGGGCGAGGTCGAGGCTGTGCAGGTTGCACATCACCGTGATGCCGAGATCGCGGTTGATCGCCTGCAGGGCGTCCATCACGAGACGCGTATTGCGCGGGTCGAGCGAGGCCACCGGCTCGTCGGCCAGGATGATATCGGGTTCCTGGACCAGGGCGCGCGCGATTGCCACGCGCTGCTGCTGGCCGCCGGACAGCGTATCGGCGCGCTGGGCCGCCAGGTGCGCCATGTCGAAGCGATCGAGCGCCGCCAGCGCCACGGCCTTGTCGGCATCGCTCCACAGCTTCAGCAGCGAGCGGCCGGTGGGGACGCTGTAGGAGCGGCCGATCAGCACGTTGGTCAGCACATCAAGCCGGCCGACCAGGTTGAACTGCTGGAAGATCATGGCGCAGCGCGCCCGCCAGGCGCGCAGGCTCCGGCCGTTCAGGGCCCCGACATCCGTCTGTTCGTAGAGGATGCGGCCTTCCGAGATCGTCTCCAGCCGATTGATCATCCGCAGCAGGGTCGACTTGCCGGCGCCGGACCGGCCGATCACGCCGACCAGCTGGCCCTTGGGCACAGTGGCGGAAACGGCATCCACGGCGCGCTTCTCTCCAAAGCGCTTCGTCACCTGCTGCAGGCGGAGCATCGGCACCCCCGGGTTCGTGTTCCGTCACCGGTACGCACCTTTCACTGCCGACAAGTGACGAAGAGATGACAGATAAGTTTCAGTCCACAGGGGTGCGGGGGATGACCCGGGAGCGCCGGCCCGCTTTCATCCCTTCCCCGCTTGCGGGGAAGGTGGCCGAAGGCCGGAAGGGGAGCCGACGTGGTCT
>DATEIF010000213.1:0-9464 GCA_035279205.1 Vineibacter sp. | reverse complement strand
ACGAGATCTGGCTGACGCGCGGCAGCGACGGCATCTCGGGCATTCCCGGACCGCTGAAGGCAGCGCTCGGCAGCTGGTTCAACATCGCCTATGCCGCCGGCACGCTGGTGATCGTGGGCCTCGTGTGGTTCGTGCTGCGCCGGCTCGACCTGTCGCCCTATGGCCGCGCGCTGCGCGCCGTGCGGGAAGACCAGCAGGTGGCACAGGTCGCCGGCAAGCGCATCCTGCGCTTCAAGATCGAGGCCTTTGCGATCTCGGCTGCGATCGCCGCGTTGGCAGGCGCGCTCTACGGCCATTTCAACAGCTACGTCGCGCCGGACATCTTCCAGCCGCTGATCACGATCTACATCTTCCTGGCGGTGGCCGCCGGTGGCGTCGGCCGTGCGTCGGGTGCCGTGCTGGGTGCCTACCTGGTGATCTTCTTCCTGGAGTCGACACGGTTTGCCGCTGCGGCCATCCCCGGCCTGTCGCCGGTGCAGCATGCTGCCATTCGCGAGATGCTGATCGGCCTTGCCCTGATCGTGGTGCTGCGCTGGCGGCCGCAGGGCATCCTGCCGGAACAAATCCCGCCGGCGCCGCGTCCGGCGTCCACGTCGTAAGTGAGGACCATGACTCCCTTTCAACGCTGTCTCGATGCCCTGAAGCAGCCGGGCCAACCGCAACCCTTCTACGCCGCGCTCGACCAGGCGGTGAGGGACACCGTCGGCCACGTCCTGTTCACGCTGCTGTACCGCTCGCCCGACGGCAAGAAGGCCAAGCGCATCTACACCAACATGCCGAAGGCATACCCGGTAGGCGGTTTCAAGGAGATGAACGCCACGCCATGGAGCGCGCATGTCATCGACGGACGACGCGCCTATGTCGGCTATACGGCCGACGATATCCGCTGGGCGTTCTACGATCATGAGCTGATCAAGTCGCTGGGCTGCGACTCGGTGATCAACATGCCCGTGATCTATGACGGCCGCGTGCTGGGCACGATGAACCTGCTGGCCGGCGCGCGTCACTACAGCGAGACCGACGTGCCGCGCCTGGAGCCGTTCACCGCCCTGCTGATCGGCCCCTTCCTGCAAGCCATCGACGCCGATCCCGACCGTTGATTCCCTCCCCCACGAAGTGGGGGAGAATCCTTGGCTTTGGGTTGCCAAGGCCCCATATCTGGCGCTCATGCGCGGGAGCAGGACATGACCATTGCCTATGCACCGGACGGTGCGGCCGCTGCCCAACTGGGCGATCTGCCGACCTGGGACCTTGGCGACCTCTATGGCGGCATGGATGCGCCGCAGCTGCGGGCTGATCTCGATGCCACGGACGCTGACGCCAAGGCTTTTGCCACCCGCTATGAAGGCAAGCTCGCCGGTCTGACCGGGGACGGATTGGCCGAGGCAATCGCCACCTATGAGCGGCTGCAGGAACGGCTGGGTCGGATCGGTTCCTACGCGGCGCTACTTTATGCCGGCGACATGAGCGATCCCAAGATCGGGCAGTTCCAGCAGAACATGCAGGAACGCATCACCGCGATCACCACGACGCTGTTGTTCTTCGCGCTCGAGATCAACCGCATCGAGGACAAGGATCTCGATGCCAAGCTGTCATCGGCGGCGCTGGCCAAGTACCAGCCCTGGCTGCGCGATACGCGCGCCTTCCGCCCGCATCAGCTGTCCGACGACCTGGAGAAGCTGCTGCACGAAAAGCAGCTCAGCGGCCGCAACGCCTGGAACCGGCTGTTCGACGAGACCATGGCGCGGCTGCGCTTCCCGCTCGACGGCAAGGACCTGACCTCGGCCGAGATCCTGCATCTGCTGTCGGACAAGGACGGCAAGGTGCGTGAGAAGGCGGCCAAGACCTTCGGCAAGGTGATGGGCGACAACATCCAGGTGTTCGCCCTGCTGACCAATACGCTGGCCAAGGACAAGGAGATCGAGGACAAGTGGCGGCACTTCCCGCGGCCGCCGTCGGCACGCAACCTCGCGAACCAGGTCGAGGATGAGGTGGTCGACGCGCTGGTGGCGGCCGTGAAGGATGCCTATCCGCGCCTGTCGCACCGCTACTACAAGCTCAAGGCCAAATGGTTCGGCGTCGACGTGCTCGACTACTGGGACCGCAACGCGCCGTTGCCGGACTCGGATGACCGCACGATCGCCTGGCCTGAGGCCACCAAGACCGTGCTCGACGCCTACGCCGCGTTCTCGCCCGACCTGGCGGCGGTGGGCGGCCGCTTCTTCGCCAATCGCTGGATCGATGTGCCGGTGCGTCCGGGCAAGGCGCCCGGTGCCTTCGCGCATCCCTGCGTGCCCTCGGTGCATCCCTATCTGCTGCTGAACTACCAGGGCAAGGTGCGCGACGTGATGACCCTGGCGCACGAGCTGGGCCATGGCGTGCACCAGATTCTGGCCGGTCCGCAGGGTTATCTGCAGGCCGACACGCCGCTGACCCTGGCCGAGACGGCGTCGGTGTTCGGCGAGATGCTGACCTTCCAGGCGCTCTTGAAAAGCGCGCCCGACGCCCGCACGCGCAAGGCGATGCTGGCGTCCAAGGTCGAGGACATGCTGAACACCGTGGTGCGCCAGATCGCGTTCTACGATTTCGAGGCCCGCCTGCATGACGAGCGTCGCAAGGGAGAACTGACCGCCGAGCGTATCGGCGAAGTGTGGCTGGCGGTGCAGAGCGAGAGCCTGGGGCCGGCGCTGCGCTTCGGCCCGGAGTATGCCCACTACTGGGCCTACATCCCGCACTTCATCCATGTGCCGTTCTATGTCTATGCCTACGCCTTCGGCGATTGCCTGGTGAACTCGCTCTATGCCGTCTACCAGGCCGGCACGCCGGGCTTCCAGGCCAAGTACCTCGACATGCTGCGCGCCGGCGGCACCTTGCGCCACAAGGAGCTGCTGGCGCCGTTCGGCCTCGACGCCACCGATCCGGCCTTCTGGAGCCGCGGCCTCGAGATGCTCGCCGGCTTCATCGAGGAGCTGGAGAGGATGGGGTGATGCTGGAGCGAACTGTCATGTCGAGCGCAGCGAGACATCTCCCGCGTAGGAGGACTCCATTCGCAGGAGATCCCTCGCTGTGCTCGGGATGACCGTTTGAGAGGAAGCGCACCATAGCCATGCCCCGCGACGACGAAGACAACAGCCTGTTCGGCCGCGTCGGCCGCTACGCCAAGGTCGGCGTGTCGGTGGGCGGCGTCGCGGCGCGTCTGGCCGGGCAGCGCTATCTCGGGTTTGACGTCGATCGCGACAAGAACGCATCCGAGTTGCGCTCGGCGCTGGGTGGCCTGAAGGGCCCACTGATGAAGGCGGCGCAGCTGCTGTCGACGATTCCCGATGCCCTGCCGTCGGAATACGCGCGCGAGCTCTCGCAGCTGCAGGCCAACGCGCCGGCCATGGGCTGGGCTTTCGTGAAGCGCCGCATGGCAGGCGAGTTGGGCCCGGCGTGGCAGGGCAAGTTCAGCCGCTTCGACAAGGACGCCGCGGCGGCGGCATCGTTGGGCCAGGTGCATCGCGCCGTGCTGGCGGACGGCACGCCGGTGGCGTGCAAGCTGCAGTACCCGGATATGGCCTCGACACTGGAGGCCGATCTCAACCAGCTCAAGGTGATCTTCGGCATCGCGCGGCGCATGGACATCGCCGTGCACACCAACGAGATCTTCAAGGAGATCGCCGACCGGCTGCGCGAGGAGCTCGACTATCGCCGCGAGGCCAAGCACGCCAGGCTCTATGCGCACATGCTGGCCGATGAAGCGCACGTGCACGTGCCGCAGATCATCGACGATCTCTCGACGGACCGGCTGCTGACCATGAAGTGGCTGGAGGGCGAGTCGCTGCTGGCGTGGAAGGAACGGCCGCAGGAAGACCGCGATCGGCTCGCCTACAACATGTTCCAGGCGTGGTACGCGCCGTTCTATTTCCACGGCGTCATCCACGGCGATCCGCATCTGGGCAACTACACCGTGCGGCCCGACGGCGATGTGAACCTGTTGGATTTCGGCTGCGTGCGCATCTTCCCGCCCAGCTTCGTGAAGGGATCGATCGACCTCTACAAGGCGCTGCTGGCCGATGACGAGGAGCTGGCCGTCGCCGCCTACGAGCTGTGGGGCTTCAAGCAGCTGTCGCGCGAGATGATCCGGGCGCTCAATCGCTGGGCGGCCTTCCTCTACGGCCCGTTGATGGATGACCGGCCGCGGCGCATTGCCGAGGGCTCGGCCGGCCAGTACGGGCGCGAGACCGCCAACTCGGTGTTCGGCGAGATCCGCAAGCTGGGCGGCGTCACCGTGCCGCGCGAATTCGTGTTCATGGACCGCGCTGCGATCGGGTTGGGCTCGGTGTTCATCCACCTGCGTGCCGAGATCAACTGGTACCGCCTGTTCCAGGACCTGATCGGCGATTTCGACGTCGATGTCCTGGGCGCGCGGCAGCGGGCGGGGCTGCAGGCCGTCGGGCTGGTGCCGGCACCGTGATGCGCGGCCACTAGCGGCGCACGTCGGCGAAAGACAGCGGCAGCTCGGTGGTCGACTTGATCTCTTCCATGGCGAACATCGAAGTGACATCGCTGAGGTCGACCTTGGCGATCAGCCGCTTGTAGAAGGCGTCGTAGGCGGCGATGTCGGGCAGCGCCAGGCGCAGCAGATAATCGATCTCGCCGCTCATGCGGTAGCAGTCGACGACCTCCGGGAAGTCGATCACCGCCTTGGCGAATTTGGCCAGCCACTGTGCGTTGTGCTGGTTGGTGCGCACGGCGACGAACACCGTGACGCCGGCGTTGAGGGCGAGTCGATCGAGCAGGGCGACCCGACGGCGAATGATGCCGGCCTCTTCCAGCTTCTGGATGCGCCGCCAGCACGGCGTGGTCGACAGGCCGACCTTCTCGGCGACCTCCGCCACCGGCAAGGTGGCGTCGCGCTGGAGAAGCCTCAGAATCTTCAGATCATGTTCGTCGAGCGATATCATTCTACGATCCTGCCCTATAACGATAGTATTTTCCTACAGATTGGCGAAGTTGCCGCAAATCAGCAAACCCTTTTCAAGCGGCAGGCCTATGCTCGACGTCGTTCCGCAACGGCACGACCCTCGCCCGGAGTAACCATGCGTAAGCTCTTTGCCACCTTCGCCGATCATCCTGCCTCCGTCGGCGAATCCTACGGCGAGCACATGGGCGTGGCCTTCAGCTTCGGCGGGCGCATGATCCTGGCGGGCATTGCCTGCCTGCTGCACGGCCTGCTGCCGTTCCTGTTCGTGAGCACCGGCAGCCAGACGATCCGCGGCCTGCACCAGGAAATGGTGACCCATCGGCGGCGGGATCAGCATCCCACCGCCGGCATGACGAGCCCGGCCGAGTAGCTAGCGTGTCGCCACAGCAGCTGCAGCGCCAGCGATGGCGATGCTGCTGCCGCGGTTGACCAGGCGCACCGCACGCGCTGACGTGAACAGGCGGCGCGCCCGTGCGGCGGCAAGGGCATAGGCGCTGAGCACGCTAGCGACGATGGCGACGAGAACGGCCGCCAGTTCGGCGAACCCCAGCGGCGTCAGCGTGTCGAGGTTCACGACTGTTGGCAGGAGTGCGAGAAAGAACACGATGGCCTTGGGATTGCCGAGGTTGATCGCAAGGCCGGCGAGGAAGAGGCGCCCATGGCCATCCGGCGAGACGTCGGTGGTTTCTATGGCGCGCGGCGGTGCGGTCCAGAACTTCCACGCGAGATAGAGCAGGTAGGCGGCGCCCGCATACCGGATGACGACGAACAGCGTGGCGAAGGTTGCCGCGATGGCCGCCAGGCCGGTGGCTGCGACGCCGAACCAAAGCAGGGCACCGGCGACGAAGCCGGCAATGAAGGCTGGTGAGCCGCTGGGTCCGCGCGCCAGCACGCGCGCGATGAGGGCGGTGACGCCGGGGCCGGGAAGAACAACGACGGCGAAATAGGCGGCAGCGAAGACGAGCAGGTTCTCGATATCCATGGGGTCGGGACTCTCTGATGCAGGGGGAACGCTTCGAGGCAGGCGAAGCGGTGCCGGTCGGCGACCTGGCGCTGTGCCCTCGTTGCCACGATGCACGACGGCGTTGCGCGTGCAGCACGGCGATTGGACGTCGAGATGCTGGAAGCAAATGTCACGTCACGGCACATCGCGATCGTTCCGGCACCGATGCGCATGTCATCGGCGTCAGGTCATCGCGTTGATTGACGTGAAACGCTTACGGCCCCCGCGGGGCGGGCGGCACGGCAAGTTAGTCAGAGGGATTTCAATGGCGCAAGCGGAAACCGTATCAGTCGATGCGGCCGATCTTGCGGACCACCGCGCTCAGCCGCGTGGCATCGGCATCGAAGAAGGCGGCAAACTCCGGCGCGTCAAGATAGGCGATCGGCGAACCGGCGGTGGCCAGTGCCGACTTCACGCTGTCGTCGTTGATGGCCTGCTGCAGCGCGGTGCGCAGCTTGGCGACCACGGGCGCCGGCGTGCCGGCAGGCGCGAAGACGCCGGACCAGATGTAGTACTCGATATCGAACCCCAGCTCCTTCAGCGTCGGCACGTCGGGCAGCTGCGGCAGGCGCTGGGCGCTCCAGCTGGCGAGCGCGCGCAGCTTGCCGGCGCTGATGTTGCCGGCGGCGACCGAGGGGCCGAGCAGGCCGAGCTCGACCTCCTTGGCGAGGATGGCGCGCAGCGCCGGGCCGCCGCCGTTGTAGGGCACGTGGCTCATCTTGATGCCAGCCACGGCGGCGAACATCTCGGTCGCGATGTGATAGGTGCCGTAGTTGCCCGATGACGAGTAGGGAATCAGGCCGGGCCGCTGCTTGGCGGCGTCGACGACGTCTTTCAGTGTCCGGTACGGGCTGTCGCTGGTGACGACCAGCAGGGTGGGATCGGCGGTGACGCGTGCCAGCGGCAGCAGCTGGTTCAGCTCGAAGGCCGCCGGCCGCGCGAACAGCCGATCGGCCTCGGGCAAGGTCGAGATGCTGGCCAGGCCCATCAGCAGCGTGTACCCATCGGGCTTCGCGGTCGCCACGGCGGCCGTGCCGATCGCGCCACCAGCACCGCCCTTGTTCAGGACCACGACGGGCTGGCCCAGGATCTTTTCCAATGCTGCGGCCACAGGTCGCGCCGAGACATCGGCGACGCCGCCGGGCGGGAACGGTACGACCATCGTGATGGGCCGCTGCGGGTAGGCATCATCGGCGTGTCCCGGCGTGGCCGCGACGATGGCCAGGATCGGGGCGGCCAGGATCAGGGCAACAAAGGCTGTGGCCACTCGCATCCGAGGCTCCATGGGCAAGGCGACGTGATCAATCGACAGGCATTTTGCGCCACGCTGCGATGTTTGTCGCGGTGGGTGCCATAAGCTTGCCCATCCCGTACGCGTATCTATCTTGTCAATTCCGGTGAAGATCAGGGAGCATCATGCCGCCTCGCCGTCTTTTTAAGCGCCAGCGTCCTCGCCGCCGGTGGTTGCGGACAACAATGGCCCTGACGCTGATGGCTGTCGTCGGTGCCGGCGTGGTGCTGTGGGCGTGCGACTGGTGGATCGATCAGGCGGCAGCACCCTATACGACCAATCGCGTCGACTCGGTTCCGCCGGCGGACGTGGCGTTGGTGCTGGGGACGGCGCCGCGGGTCGCGGGGCAGCGGCGCAACCTGTACTTCGAGTACCGCCTCGACGCCGCTGCCGAGCTGCAAAAGTCGGGCAAGGTGAAATTTCTGCTGGTCAGCGGCGACAATCGCTACCGCGACTATGACGAGCCGACGGCGATGCGCGACGGCCTGATCGCGCGGGGCGTGCCGGCCGAGGCGATCTATCGCGATTTCGCCGGCGTGCGGACTCTCGATTCGGTTCTGCGCGCGCGCGACGTCTTCGCCCAGACACGCTATGTCGTGGTCTCGCAGGGGTTCCACAATCATCGTGCCATCTGGCTGGCGCGTCAGAACGGCATCGAGGCCTATGGCTTCGATGCCCAGGACGTGTCGTTCGATGCGGCACCGCAGGTCTGGTTCCGCCAGTATCTCTCCGCCGGGCGCGCCGTTTACGATGTGCTGGTGGGCTCGACAGCCGACCACGGTGGGCCTCGGGTCGAGATCGGCAGCGCACCGCCGAACTAGCCTGGGAGCGCGGGCGTCCCGCCCGCATCAAGGCGAAAGTTTTGCTTTCGCCTGACATGAGCGGGCGAGACGCCCGCGCTCCCGGGGATCCGATTACGCCTGCGGGACCGGCGTCACCGGCGGTTGGCCGGCGAAATGGGCCTGCAAGTTGCGCAGCACCAGGTCGGTCATGCCGCGCAGTGCCCGTTCGGTGCCGCCGCCCAGGTGCGGCGTCATCACGACGTTCTCCAGCGTCGGCAGGCGCGGATGCACCGGCGGCTCCTGCTCGAACACGTCGAGCCCGGCGCCTTCGATGACGTTGGTCGCCAGGGCTTCGGCCAATGCCGCCTCGTCGACCACCGAGCCACGCGACACATTGACCAGATGGCCGCGTGGACCCAGCGCGCGCAGGAAATCGGCGTTGACCAGATGCCGGTTGGTATCGTCGGCGCGGCAGGCGACGACGATGTAGTCGGCCCACTGCGCCAGTGCCGTCGGCGTCTCGAAATAGCGGTAGGCAACGTCGCTGCGTTGCCGTCGGTTGTGGTAGCCGATCTCCATCTCGAAGGCCGCCGCGCGCGTTGCCACGCGCGTGCCGATGGCGCCCAGCCCCAGGACGCCGAGCTTGCCGCCGCCCAGGCCGGCCACCGGCCCGAAGCGGCCCGACAGGCGCGCATCCCACTTGCCGGCGCGGATGAAGCGGTCGGCTTGCGCAACGCGGCGTGTCGAGGCCAGCAGATGCGCCATCGCCATGTCGGCGACGTCGGCGGCATTCACATCGGGACTGTGGGTGACAGCAATACTGCGCCGCTGCGCCGCGGCCAGGTCGATGCGCTCGAAGCCGGTGCCGAAGCAGCAGATGATCGATACGCGCGGCAATGCCGCCATCAGCGCATCGTCAGCCCCGATGCTGCCCACGGTCACCAGCGCGCGCGCCCGCGCCGCCATGTCGGGCGTCACCAGCGCCGGGTCTGGCCTGGGGATCGAGCCGACAATATCGAAGGCCGCACCGAAGGCCTCGCGTGCCGCGCGCGCGAAACCAAAACCCAGCAGGATGCCCGGGCGTTCACCTGTCTCCATCACGCCAACCCCTCGTCAACCGGAACGGATAGGAAACGTTAGCACGAACGATGCCGCGACTGCCTCGCGGTGCGACATGTCTGTAGGGGCGTCCGCGCACGAGGGGTGGCAAACGCCGTTGCTATGCGGCATGTTGCGCCGCGAAAACCCACAGGGACAGGTTCGCGCTGATGAAAATCGCCATCCCGAAGGAACGCCGGCCCAATGAAACGCGCGTCGCCGCGACGCCGGAGACGGTGAAAAAGCTGAAAGCACTCGGGTTCGACGTCGTGATCGAGGCGGGCGCAGGGGCAGCGGCGGCCTATCCGGATGCCGACTACACGG
>DATEIF010000212.1:0-10941 GCA_035279205.1 Vineibacter sp. | reverse complement strand
TCCGACGGAGAGCGCATTGAGCGTCTCGTCGGCCAGCCGGATCGTGCCGCGGTCCGCCGGCAATTCGCCGCAGAGCTGGTTGATCAGGGTCGTCTTGCCGGCGCCGTTGGGACCGATCAGGGCATGGATTTCGCCCTCGCGCACATCGAGATCGACATCGTCCGTCACGACCAGGCCGCCGAAGCGCTTGGCAAGGCCGCGTACTGCCAGCAGGGCCGTCATGATGCGCGCCGCCCGCTCATCAGGCGCAGCAGCCGGTCGAGGCCACCGCGGGTCAGCAGCACGACCGCCAGCAGGACCAGGCCGAGAAAGATCTGCCAGTTCTCCGACCAGGCGGCGAACACGGTCTCGAGCGCCACGAGGGCCGCGGCCCCCAGCCACGGTCCCCACAGGGTGCCGACGCCTCCCAGGACGACCATGACCATCAGTTCGCCCGACTTGGTCCAGTGCAGCATGTCGGGGCTGACGAAGCGCAGGTGATTGGCCAGCAACGCGCCGGCGAGACCGGTGCCCATGCCGGAGACAATGAAGGCGACCAGCTTGTAGGCATAGGGCGTGAAGCCCAACGCGGCCATGCGACGCTCGCTCTGGCGCACACCGGCCAGCACCACGCCGAAGCGCGATCGCGTGAAGCGCTGCATCAGCCACCAGCAGCCCGCGGCGATGACCAGGCACACGAAGTAGAACGTCGTGTCATCCCTGGTGTCGAGGCCGGGCAGCACATTGCGACGGCGGACGATCAGACCATCGTCGCCGCCATAGGCCTTCAGCGACACGAACAGGAAAAACAGCATCTGCGCGAACGCGAGCGTGATCATGATGAACTGCACGCCCGATGTGCGCAGCGACAGCGCGCCGATACAGGCGGCCGCCAGGCCGCACACCAGCATCGCAGCCGGTACCGTGACGACGAGCTGGTTCGTGCCCGCGAACCAGCCGAAGACGGGGGCTTCCGACACGAAGTGATGATAGAGGATGCCGACTACGTAGCCGCCCAGGCCGAGAAAGGCGGCGTGACCGAAGCTGACAAGGCCGCCATGGCCGAGCGCCAGATTGAGACTGGCCGCGGCAATGCCGTAGATCAGCATGCTGGTGGCCAGGGTCGTGGCCGCCGGCACGCCCAGCCACTCGGCGATGAACGGCAAGGCGGTCAATCCGGCCATGCCGGCCAGGAAGAAGAGCAGGCGCGGCGGGCTAGGCATGGACGGCAAACAGACCCCGGGGACGCACCAACAGCACGACCGCCATCAGCAGATAGACGCCCATGGACGCCAGGCCGGCGCCCAGCGCATCGGCTTCGGAGCCCTGCATGACCTGGCGTAGCAGGCTCGGCAGGAACGCGCGCAGCAGCGTATCCACGATGCCCACGATCAGCGCGCCGAAGAATGCGCCGCGGATCGAGCCGACGCCGCCGATCACGACGACCACGAACGTCATGATCAGGATCTGCTCGCCCATGCCGACCTGGACGGCCAGGATGGGACCCGCCATCACGCCGGCAAGCCCCGCCAGCAGCGCGCCGAGACCAAAGACGAGGGTACAGAGCAGCCGGACATCGACGCCCAGCGCCCGCACCATGTCGCGATGCGTGGCGCCGGCCCGCACCAGCATGCCCACGCGGGTGTGCTGAATGAGACCATAGAGGCCGACAGCGATCAGCAGGCCCACGGCGATGATCGCCAGCCGGTAGGCGGGATACTTCAACCCGGGCAGCAATTCGACCGAGCCGTTCAACACCGGCGGGACGGAGACGAAGAGCGGCTGGCGGCCGACGGTGATCGTGATGAGCTCGTTGAAGATGAGGATCAGCGCGAACGTCGCCAGCACCTGGTCGAGATGGTCGCGGGCATACAGGCGGCGGATCACAACGGTTTCCATCAGCATGCCGACCGCGGCCGCGGCCAGCAGCGCCGTGGGAAAGGCGACCAGGAATGATCCCGTCTTGGCTGCGACCACGGCACCGGCATAGGCGCCGATCATGTAGAGCGATCCATGGGCAAGATTGATGACGCCCATGATGCCGAACACCAGCGTCAGGCCGGCCGCCAGCAGAAACAGCATCACGCCGAGCTGCACGCCGTTGAGCAACTGTTCGAGGACGAGCGTCCCCCTATTCCCCCCGTTCCTCCCCAGCTTCGCCAGGGAGGTGCCCCGAAGGGGCGGAGGGGAGACCACGTGGTCTGAATAGCGAAGACCACGTCCCCCTCCGGCCTTCGGCCACCTTCCCCACTGCGTGGGGGAGGATTCATAGCTTACACTGCGCAGCGTAGGCGTCGCTGTGGTTGGTCAGGATCTTCTCGACCGTGCGCAAGACCGGCTTGCCGTCGTCGCCCTTCTCGACCTTCAGCATGTACCAGTCCTGGATCGGATGCTGGTTGGGCCCGAACTTGAAGGCCCCGCGCGTCGACTGGAAGTCGGCCTTCGCCAGCGCGGTGCGCATGGCAGCCGCGTCGTCGACCTTGCCGCCGGTCGCTTTCAACGCCGAGGCGATCAGCAGCGCCGCATCGTAGCCTTGCTGCGCATAGGTCGTGATCGGCCGGCCATAGGTTTTCTGCCACGCCGGGACGAACGTCTTGTTGGCGGCGTTATTGAAATCGGTGTTCCAGTGGCTGCCGACATAGATGCCCAGCGCCGCATCGCCCAGCGCCGCCAGGATCACGTTGTCGATCGACGCCTCGGAGACCACCATCGGAATCTTCCCAAGCAGGCCGGCCTGCTGGTACTGGCGCAAGAAGGCGATGCCCAGGCCGCCAGGGTGGAACTGAAAGACGACATCCGGATCGGCGGCGCGGATCTGCGCCATCTCGGCGGCAAAATCGGTCTGGTCGAGCCGGGTGAAGATCTCGCCGGCGATGGCGCCCTTGAAGAAGCGTCGGAAACCGGCCAGCGAATCTTTGCCGGCCTGGTAGTTGGGCGCCAGGATGAAGGCGCGTTTGTAGCCCAGGTTGGTGGCGGCCTGGCCAGCGGCCTCGTGGATGTTGTCGTTCTGCCACGACGCGACGAAGTAGTTCTTGTGGCATTCCTTGCCGGCGAGGTTCGACGGGCCGGCGTTGGGGCTGACATAGATGGCGCCGGCATCGACGACGTCGGGCACGACGGCACCGGCTACGTTGGAGAACACGATGCCGGTGAACAGTTTCACCTTGTCGTTCTTCAGCAGCCGGTCGGCGATCTGCTTGCCCTGGCCGGGCTTGAGCGCGTCGTCCTCGACAACCAGTTGGACCGGCACGCCGCCCAGCTTGCCTTCGCCCATGTCGATGGCCAGCTTGAAGCCATCACGGATGTCCTGCCCCAGATAGCCGCCGGGACCGCTCAGGGTCGTGACCATGCCGATCTTCACCGGCGTCTGCGCGAACGCCCGTCCACCAATGGCCAGCGCCGCGGCCGACCCTATCAAGACATCGCGTCTTTTCATGTCCTTACATCCTCCCCAAGATCTACTGTCATCCGAGCGCAGCGAGGGATCTCCCGCGCATGGGCGTACGGTGCGTCGTTCGCGGGAGATTCCTCGCTGCGCTCGGAATGACATCTGGCCGCGCTCGCATAAGATCTGACTGCGCTCGCAATAGCACGTGCTCACGGCAGGCGAACCCAGCCGGCCGGCGGAATCGCGCCCGGATGCACGCTGCCGCAGTTCGGACAGGTGCGCTTCTTCTCGTCGGCATAGAAGGCCTGAAACAGCGGCGGCAGGTCATGCACGATGCTCTGCACGTTGACCTCGACCCGATGCACCAGCTTGCGGCATTCGAAACAATGCCACTCGAAGGCATCCTTCTCGCCTGGGGGCCGCTTGGGTTCGACGACCAGTCCGACCGAGCCCTCCTCCGGCCGCTGCGGCGAGTGGCGCGTGTGCGGGGGCATCAGGAAAATGTCGCCGGCGTGCATCGGCACGTCGTAGATCTCGCCCCCTTCGGCGATCTTGATCACCATATTGCCGGTCAGCTGGTAGAAGAATTCCTCGACCGGGTCGTCGTGGAAATCGGTGCGTTGATTGGGGCCGCCGACCACCGTCACCATCAGGTCGGCATCCTCCCAGATCTGCTGGTTGCCGACCGGCGGCTTCAGCAAATGGCGATGCTCGTCGATCCAGCGCGCAAAGTTGAAGGCCTTGAGCCGTCCCATGCTAGCCATGACCGTACCTCCGTGCCGGCGCTGCGGGCTGCGGCTGCAAACCGCAGGCTTCAAAAGCGGCGCGGGTCGCTGCCTTCTCGGCATCGGTCAGCGCCAGCAGTGGCGGACGCACCGTGCCACCCACCTGGCCCAGCAGGTCCTGCCAGTATTTCTGATGCGCGTGCGGCTTCTCCGCCGGGCGGGTGTGGCGCAATGCCTCGCGAACCGGCTCGAGGCTGTTCCACACCGCGCGGGCTTTCTCGACCTCGCCGCGGAACGCCAGGTCCGTATATTGGCGCATGCGCAAATCGCCGGGCCGCTGGATCAGGAACGGCGGCGAGGAACACAGATAGAGCTGCCAGCCCAGCTCGATGATGTTGTCGAGCCATTCCTCCTCGGACGCCGTGCTGACTAGGATGCGATCGCCGGCCAGCCGCGTGAGCTCGGCATACATCGGTCGCGGCACGCTGTACTTGATCGCCACCACGGTCTCGATGTCGGCCAGGCGATTGCACAGCTGCGGGCTCATCAGATAGCCGCTGTCGGGATGGCTCCACAGCGCCATTCCGATATCGACCTTGTCGGCGATGGCCCGATAGTACGCATATACCGTCTCGTCCTGCGCCTTGGCGAAATGCAGCATCGGCGCATGCACGACGATGTAGTCGGCGCCGGCGTTCTGGGCGTGCCGCGCCAGCTCGATGACCGTGTCCATGTTCTGGTCGGAGCACGACATGATCGTGGCGCAACGGCCGCTGCTCGCTTCGACGGCAAGGTCGAAGGTCCTCTTGCGCTCCTCGACCGACATCGAGGAGAACTCGCCTTGCTTGCCCGAGATGAACAGCCCGTCGATCTGCAGATCATCGGCCCAGTGGCGGATGTTCCGGCGGAAGCCGTCCTCGTCGATGGCGAACGCCGGCGTGAAGGGCGTGAGCGCCGCGGCCCAGATGCCCTTCATGTTGGCACGCGCGTAGGCCTTGGCGTCTTTCCTGCTGTACTTCATGGTCCAGTCGCTCCATGCAGGTGATTCGGCGCTGCCTGCATGGCCCGCCAGATCTTCTGGCTGGTCAGCGGCATGTCCAGGTGCGTCACGCCAAACGGCGACAAGGCATCCACCACGGCGTTGACGATCGCGGCCGGCACACCGATGCAACCGGCCTCGCCGACGCCCTTGGCGCCCAGCGCATTGGCCGGCGACGGCGTAACCAGCTTGTGGATGTCCACGGCAGGGATATCGGCAGCCCGCGGGACAGCGTAGTCCATCAGGGACCCCGTCAGAAGCTGGCCATCGTCGTCATAGACGAGACGCTCCAGCAAGGCTTCGCCGATACCCTGGGCCATGCCCCCCACCAACTGTCCGTCGACCAGCATCGGATTGATGACAATCCCGGCATCGTCGACCCAGGTCAACTGCTCGACCGTGGGTACACCGGTATCGCGATCGATCCGCACCGCAACGACACAGCAGCCGCTGCTCCACGCTTCACCATCGGCGTGGAAGACGACCGACTCCGAGAGAACGGCGCCGCCCTCGTCCATCAAGCTGCCGGCAAGCGCCTGCCATGTGATCTGCTGGCCATCGCCCTGGAGCGCAACAAAGCCATCCGTCACGGCAACGACACCATGCTCCGGACATTGCAGCCGTCCCGCCGCCGCCCTGCGGGCCGACGCGGCGAACGCCTGCGCGGCGCGCAGCATGGCACTGCCGCCGATGGCGGTGCTGCGGCTTGCCAGAGCGCCGATACCGCGCGGCGTGACACCGGTATCGCCGGCCTTCACCACCACCCTGTCGAAAGGAACCGCCAGCGCGTCAGCGACGATCTGGGCGTAGGCCGTCTCGCGCCCCTGGCCCTGGGCGCTCGAGCCCGTGGCGGCGATGATCCGGCCATCGTTTGCGAGGCTGACCACGGCGCTTTCCCATCCCTCGCCGCACGGCTCGACATAGAGTGCCAGCCCCAGACCGACAATCTCGCCGCGGCTGCGCCGCTCCTGGCGCTGCCGACGCAGCGTCGGATAGTCCGCCCGCGTGCACGCCGTCCGCAACAGTGCCGGGTAGTCACCCGAGTCCAGCACCGCACCGCTGGGCGCCCGAAACGGGAAGACGTCCGGCGCCAGAAGGTTGCGGCGCCGGACTTCGACCGGGTCCAGTGACAAGACCCGCGCCGCCTCGTCGACCAGGCGCTCCATCAACATCGCGGCCTCCGGCCGACCGGCGCCGCGATAGATGTTGACGGCGGCCGTGTTGGCCGGCGTGGCCTGCAGCGCCACGTCGGTTGCCGGGATCCGGTACGGGCCGGGGAGAATGCGACCGGCATTGCGTCCCGGCGCGGCGGCGCTGTACGGCAGCCAGTGGCCCAGTGGAAACGCCAGATGCGCCCGCAATCCGAGCATCCGCCCCTCGGCATCGAGAGCGAGTTCGCCAACGGTCGTCGCACCACGGCCATGCGTTGCCGCCAGCAGGTCGTCCGAACGCGTCGCGCACCATTTTACGGGACGACCCAAGCGCATCGCCGCCCAGGCAACCATCGCCTCTTCCGGGTAGATCGATGCCTTACCCCCGAAGGCGCCGCCGACATCAGGCGCAATGATGCGGATGCGGTCAGCCGGCAGACCCAGGATCTGTGCGAGATCAAGCCGCGCGCGGTGCGGCGTCTGGGTCGACAGCCAGACCGTAAGGCCATCCCCGGCGGGCTCCCAGACGGCAAGCGACGCCCGCGGCTCGAGCGCCGTCGGCGCAACCCGCGCGTGCTCGACCCGGACGCGCGCGACCGTGACAGCGGCGGCAAACGCAGCCTCGACATCGCCCGACGTCCAGCGATGCGCGATCGCCGGTGCTGGCGGCACGGCTGCAGCGATCGGTCTCGCGGCAATATCGATATCAACGCGCTCGATCGCATCGCGTGCCTGCACCTGCCCTTGGGCAACGACAGCGACGATCGGTTGTCCGACGGCGTCAACTTGGCCCTGCGCCAGCACCGGAAAGCGCGGCGAGCGTATATCCGGCAGCAATGCGTTGACGGATGCACTGCCCAGGTCGGCCACGTCGGCGCCGGTGAACACAGCGACGACACCGCTCGACTGCCGCGCCGCCATCACATCGAGCCGCACGATATCGCCCGCAGCGTGCGCACTGCGCAGGAAATCCAGATGCAGGCACGCATCGGGGCGAATGTCGTCGACAAAGCGCCCGGCACCGATCAGCAGGCGGCGATCCTCGACGCGCCGGACACTGCGGCCACGCAGCGTTCTGCCCGACCCTTGTCGCCTATCGCTCCACTCCTGCATCGAGGCGTCCGCCCGCGCTTCTTTTGAACGGCGGGCATACCAGCGACTTTCGTTCTATATGACAATTCGCTATTTTCGTATTTATTAATATGATGATCTTATAAAAGGGAAACGCCTCGTGGATGTCACGCTGAAGCAGATCCAGGCTTTTCTCGCCGTGGCCGAACTCGGCAGTTTCACACGCGCCGCCGAGCGCCTGCGTGTCGCGCAACCGGCCTTGTCGCAATACGTGCGCGATCTGGAAGCCGAACTGGGTATCAAGCTGTTCGACCGCACAACCCGCAAGGTCGAGCTGACGGAAGGCGGTGTCGAGTTCCGCAGCGCCGCGGCAAAGAGCGTCGAAGACCTCGATCATGCCGTCCGCAACGCGCGCGATCTCGCCAGCCGGCGGCGCGGCCGGCTCATTGTCGCCGCCCCGCCGCTGCTGGCCGCCGCCATCCTCCCACGCGCGACCTCGGATTTCGCGGCGCGCTATCCAGGGATACGGATCGTCATCCTCGATGCGCGCACGGACCAGATCGTCGACCGCGTGCGGACGGGACAGGCCGATTGCGGCATCGGCACGTTCGCGCCGTCGGAAGCCGGCATCGACCGCACGACGCTGGCCCGCGATAGCCTGCTGCTCTTCTGCAATCACGAGTCCTCGTTCATCCAACGAACACATGTCCGATGGATCGATCTGCGCGACCAGCCGCTGGTGACGCTGACCCGCGATAGCGGCATCCGCCTGCTGGTGGAGCGCGGCTATGACTCGGCGCAGTTGCCGATGCAACCGGCGTACGAGGTTTCGCATATCGGCACCGCGATCGCCCTGGTCGAGGTAGGGCTGGGCGTCGCCGTGCTGCCGACCTACGCCTTCGCCGCCGTCCATCATCTCAAGGTCGTCGCCCGGCCTCTGGTGGAGCCCATCATCGCGCGCAACATCTTCATGATCAGCCCCAGCGGCCGATCGGCGCCGCCGGCATTGCCCGCGTTCGCGAGCATCCTGCGCAAACATACCCGCGCCCTGGTACCGCGCGACGTGGGTTTGCCTTGATAACGCCGCAGGAGACTGCGCAAGTTGCGACTCATGTCGTGGCGATCAGCAGCTCCTCCGAGCCTGGTCGAAGACCATCCGTCCTGTTGGCAAAGTAGCGCTGCTCGAGGTCGGCGGCCGACACGTGGCGCGCCGCCTTGAAGCCTGCTTCACGCGCCAGTGCCAGCATCTGCGGCGGGGCAAAGAAGCTGATGAAGGGCGTGCCGCTGGCACGCGCCCCTCTCATCGATGCCTCAACCCCGGGACGCTCCTCGGGTTCTATCAGCTCCAGCGGCAGGATGAAGGTCATGGCCAATGTCGAGCCCGCAGCAAGCGATGCGATCTGGCGCAGCGTCGCTGCGATAGCGTCGCGGGTGAGATACAGGCTGACGCCGGTGGACACGACCACGGCCGGCCGACCGGCATCAAAACCGGCAGCGGCCAGTTGCTGCAACCAGTCGCCGCCTGCCTCAAAGTCAACCGGGACCAGCCGCAGCCACGGCGGCACGCCGAATCCAAGCTCAACCAGGCGTTGGCGTTTCCAGGCTTGAGGGCCGGGCCGGTCGACCTCGAAAACGCGCAGCCGAGAGGCGAGCGCCGGCCGACGCTGGGCGAAGGTGTCCAGACCAGCGCCGAGAATCACATACTGGTCGACGCCACGTCCGGCCTGCTCGGCGACCAGATCCTCGATGAAACGCGCCCGGGCCACGATGGCGGCCCGGAACCGTCGTGTCGCGTGCGGATCCATGTCCGGGCGCTGACGCCAGCCATCGTCGGGTGCCGCCAGGCGCAGGCCAATGTCATCTTCGAGCACATGGGGCGGCGGATCGATCTCTACGTGCAAGGCTCGCCATAAGGCGACCCGCACCGCCGAGCTGTCGGCGGCCGCTGTCTGTTCGTCGGGCATGATGCCCTCCTCAACCCTACTCTGTTTCGTCCGACGATCATGGCACCGGATGGACGGTCATGGGCAGCGACGCGTAGCCGCGCAAGGTGTTGTTGTAGGAGATCTCCGGCGTGCCGACGTCGAAGCGCTCGACACGCTCGAGCAGTTCCGTCAGCAGCGCCGCGATTTCGAGGCGGGCCAGATGCATGCCCGCGCACGTATGAATGCCGAAGCCGAACGCGACGTGGTCGCGTGGATTTCGGGTGATATCGAATTCGTCCGGCCGATCCCATTTGCGCTCGTCACGATTGGCCGATGCATAGAGCACCAGGACGCGATCGCCTGCCGGTATCGCGACGTCGTCGAACACACTGTCCTCTCGCACATACCGGCTGAAAGAGCGGATGGGCGCCTCCATGCGAAGCGCCTCGTTGATGGCCGCCGAAACGAGCGAACGATCCTCCCGCAGCAATTGCCATTGCGCCGGATGCTCACCCAGCAGCCGCAGCAGATGCCCAGTCGCGAAGATCGTCGTGTCGAGGCTGGGCCCGATGTATTCGCGCATCATGCCCGGACACTGCTGGATCGGGACTTCGCCGCGCTCGGCGGCGGCATAGATGCGGGCGGCCCATCCATCGGGTTTCAGTTTTCCGGGCACCGCATCTTCGCGGCAGAAGCGATGCAGTTCCTGGATCTGGGGCAGAGCCTGCTGGCCCAGTTCGTTCATGGGCCCCATCGCATTGAACGTGGCCGCCGCCCAGCGCAGCATCGACTCGCGGCCGTAGGGCGGCAGGCCGACCAGCTCGGAGACGACGGTCAACGGCAGAACATGGGCGACGTCGGCCATGCCATCGACTCGCCGGCGTTGGCAGATATCATCGACGACCCGGCGCGCCGCCGCCTGGATCGTCCCCTGAATGTCCTTCAGAGCGTTGGGCAGCAGCGGTGCACCGGTGATGCGGCGCATCTGGTCGTGAAACGGCGGATCGCTGGTCAACGAGTTCGCCTGCCCCGGACCTGAGGTGGCCTTGTTGACGGCAGGATCCATCGCCACGCCGTGCGCCGTCGTAAAGCGACGATGGTCGCCCAGGACCGCCTTCACTTCCTTGTACCTTGGAATGCACCACAGCCCGTTTTTCTCCAGCCACACCGCCGGCCCGATGTTCCTCAGCTGCCTGTAGAGCGGGTATGGATTGTCGATACCGGCTCGATCGAACAAGTCGATCGCCGATGACGGCCTGTTGGTTGACATCATGTCCTCGCCGCTGTGTCCGCCCCGACACAATCCAACCCGCATCGAAGCTTCGGCAAGGCTGAGATTTCTTATTAATGAATAACGGTGCGTTATTGGTCGGCCAACGTAGCTGGAGCGCACCTCGACCCGAACGTCATCCCGAGCGCAGCGAGGGATGAGGAGCTCTAGCGCGCGGCGCGCAGGTGACGATCGATGAACGCGTCGAGGTCCTGCAGGAACTGCGCATAGGCCGGCGCATGATAACCGTAGTGCGCACCGCAGCAATTGTTGGGCTTGCTGCGGTTGCCGGCGGCGGCGAGATAGGTCAGCGGCAGGCCGACGGCATCGAAGCTATGGTAGGCACCCGCATAGACTCGACTCTCGACCAGCGAACGGCTTTGACCCAGCCGC
>DATEIF010000211.1:0-5848 GCA_035279205.1 Vineibacter sp. | reverse complement strand
GGCTTCGAGCAGGTCTGCCACCGGCTGACCACCTTGCAACGGCCGAACGCCCGCGGCATCCCGTTCTTCTTCATTCGGGTCGATCGTGCCGGCAACATCTCGAAGCGGCAATCAGCCACCGACTTTCATTTCTCGCGCGTCGGCGGCACTTGCCCGCTGTGGAACGTCTATGAAGCCTTCGCCCAACCGGGCCGCGTGCTGACGCAGCTGGCGCGCATGCCCGACGGGCGGACCTATCTATGGATCGCGCGCACGGTCGCGCGCGGCCATGGCGGCTACGGCGCGCCGAGCAAGACCTTCGCCGTCGCGCTGGGATGTGACGTGCGCCATGCGTCGCGGCTGATCTACGCCAAGGGCCTTGACCTCCATGACCCCGATGCGGCGACGCCCATCGGCGTGGGCTGCAAGGTCTGCGAGCGCCCGGCGTGCCCGCAACGCGCTTTTCCGCCGATCGGCCGTGCGCTTGCCGTCGACGAGCACCGCAGCCGGTTCGCGCCTTATCCCGTCGCGTGACCTGGGACAGTCGCCACGATGGCGTCGCGCCTCGTCATCGTCGCGCGTTGGTCCTGCGACGGCCGGCCGATCCTTCGTCGACGCCATAGGCGCGCCAGAAAAGATCGACGGCGGCAGCGACATGGACGTCGAGCTCGGCGCGGCTGAGGGGCCGGCCCACCGCCGCACGGTTGCGCGGCGTCGTCACGGTCATGTCGAAGAAAAGGCGAGCGAGCAGCTTGTCGGGCGTGGGCGCGACGCGCAGCTGGCCACTGCGATGCCAGCGCTCGAACAGGCGGCCGAGAAATCCGATCGCACGGCCCGGTCCCTCGGTCGACAGCCGTGACAATTCGGGGAAGCGCGGCGACTCGGCAATCACGAGGCGGAAGATGCCGAGCACATCCTCGGTCGTGACCAGCGTCACCAGGCGCGCGGCGATCGTCGCCAGAAGCGTGCGGGGTTCGGTCGTGTCGGCGTCGTTCTCGAGTTCCTCCAGCAGCGGCGGCAGCGTGCGGTCGACCATGCGGCGGATGGTTGCCGCCAGGATCTCGTCCTTGTTGCGGTAGCGGCTGTAGATGGTCTTGGTCGAGGCGCCGGCCGCCCGCGCGATGGCCTCCATCGACGCCTTGGCGTAGCCGTGCGCCAGGAACATCGCGGTCGCGGCATCGAGCAGGCGGTCGGGAAGGCGCGCCGCCTCTTCCGCCGGCAGGCGCCCCGAGCCGCCGGTCCGCAGCCGCGTCACCTCAAGCTCACTCATGTCAACGCTCCTCCTACACACGCGTTCGCCGGCCGCATGGCCCTCTGTCGCGCCGGTGAAGATATCGCTTGACTCAAGGAAAGAAAAGTATTTCTTTCTTTATGGAAAGAAAATAGTTTCTTTCTTTGTGGTCGCAAGCCAACGGGAGATGGCCATGCAGCCGCCAGTACAACAGTCCGAACCGCGCCGGCGCACGTTCGTGCGCCTGGTCCTGGCCACGGCGGGGCTGGCCGGCTGCCAGCGCGAGGCGACAACGCCGCCTCGGCCCGTCGCGGTCCGTGTCGCCACCGCGGTGCTCACCGACGACGCCCCCACGGTCACGCTGACGGGTGAGATCAAGCCGAGGCTGCAGAGCGACCTCTCGTTTCGGGTCAGCGGCCGCGTCACCGAGCGCACTGTCGAGGTGGGTGCGCACGTGTCGGCCGGTCAGGTTCTGGCCCGCATCGATCCACGCGAGCAGCAGGCCAGCCTGGACGCTGCCCAGGCCGCGGTCGACGCAGCCGAAGCCCAGCTCCGCCAGGCATCGGCCCAGTTCGAGCGCCAGAAGACCCTGCTGTCGCGCGGCTTCTCGACGCGGCGCGACTACGACCAGGCCGAGGAAGCGCTGCGCACGGCGCAGGGATCGCTCGACTCGGCCGGCGCGCAGCTCGGCGTGGCCCGCGACCAGCTGTCGTACACGGCCCTGCAGGCCGGCATGCCCGGTATCATCACGGCACGCCATGCCGAAGCCGGCGAGGTGGTGCAGGCGGCGCAGCCGATCTTCACCATCGCCCGCGATGGCGCTCGCGATGCGGTGTTCAACGTGCACGAATCGATCCTAGTGCGCGATCCACCCAACCGCACGGTCGAGATCTCCCTGCTGTCCGATCCGCGCGTCAGCGTCGTGGGCACTGTGCGGGAAGTCGCGCCGACCTTGAGCCGCACCACGGGCACGGTGACAGTCAAGGTGGGTCTCGACGCACCGCCGTCGGCCATGACGCTGGGCGCTCCCGTCAAAGGCGTAGGCCGGCTGCAGGCGCGGTCCGCCATCGTGCTGCCCTGGGCGGCACTGTCCTCGCAGTCCGGCCAGCCTGCGGTCTGGATCGTCGATCCGCACAGCCAGGCCGTGGCGCTGCAACTGGTGACCATCGCGCGCTACGACAGCGGGCAGGTTGTGATCCGCGACGGCCTGATGCCCGGTCAATTGGTCGTCACGTCAGGGGCGCAGCTGCTGCGGCCGGGACAACTGGTGGCGCTTGCGCCCGGAGCCGGACAATGACGATCCATCGAACAGCCGTGCCTCTGGGCGTGCTGCTTGCCCTCGCCGCGTGCAAGAACGAAAAGGCGGCCGAGCAGCCGTCCATCGTGCGTCCCGTGCTGTCGATCGTGGTCAATCCGCAATCGAGCCGCGGCACGAGCTTCGTCGGCACGGTCGAACCACGATATCAGACCAGCCTCGGGTTCCGCGTGCTCGGCCGCATGATCGCGCGCGACGTGAACGTGGGCGATTCGGTTTCGGCGGGCGCGCGACTGGCCGCCATCGATCCGCTGGCGCTGGAACTGGCCGTCCGTCAGGCGCAGGCAAGCCTCGCGAGCGCTGAAGCACAGCTGGTCAACGCCACCGCGACCGAGGCGCGCCAGCGCCAGCTGCTCGAACAGAACCATGCATCGCAGGCGCAGTTCGAGGTGGCGCAGAAGACCCGCGAAACGGCGGCGGCTGCCGTCGTCCAGGCGCGGGCCAACCTTGCCAAGGCCGAGCAGCAGCTGGGCTACGCCCGGCTCACCGCCGAGTTCGACGGTGTTGTCACGTCGATCCAGACGGAGGTGGGCCAGGTCGTCTCGCCAGGTCAGGTGGTCATGATCGTGGCGCGCCCGGATGTGCGCGAGGCGGTCGTCGACATGCCGGATCGTCTGGTCGAGGGCCTCAGTGAGGGTGCGCGGTTCACGATCGCACTGCAGCTCGATCCGTCAATCCGCACATCGGGCGTGCTGCGCGAGGTCGCGCCGCAATCCGACCCGATCACGCGCACGCGCCGCGCGCGCATCGCAATCGATGTGCCGCCGCCGGGCTTCCGCCTGGGAACGACCGTGGCGGTGACACCCAGCGAGGGCGTGACGTCCCGCATCGAGCTGCCGGCGTCTGGACTGCTCGAGCGCGACGGCAAGACCATGGTCTGGGTCGTGGATCCCGTTTCCAGCCAGGTCCTTCTGCGTGAAGTGGCGGTCGCCACCCGCAACAGCGGCCGGGTCGAAGTGGCCGGTGGTCTCGATCCGGGCACCCGCGTGGTGGTCGCCGGCGTCAACAGCCTCGTGTCCGGTCAACATGTGAAGGTTCCCGAGGGGGGACGGCCATGAGCAACCTCAATCTGTCCGAATGGGCCCTGCGGCATCGCTCGCTGGTCTGGTATTTCATGCTGGTCTCGACCGTCGCCGGTGTCATGGCCTACCTGAGCCTGGGGCGCGAGGAGGATCCGGCGTTCACCATCAAGACCATGATCGTGCAGGCACGCTGGCCCGGTGCGTCGAGCGACGACACGATCCGCCAGGTCACGGACCGCATCGAGAAGAAGCTCGAGGAGCTGGAGTCGCTCGACTATACGCGCAGCATCACGACGCCGGGCCAGACCACGATCTTCGTCAACCTGCGGGACACCACCAAGGCGCGCGACATCCCGACGATCTGGGCCCAGGTGCGCAACATGGTCAACGATATCCGCGGGCAGCTGCCGCAGGGCGTCGAAGGCCCATATTTCAACGATCGTTTCGGCGACGTGTACGGCAACATCTATGCCTTCACCTCGGATGGCGTCGGCATGCGCCAGATGCGGGACTATGTCGAAGGGGTGCGGGCCCGCGTCCTGGCCATCCCCAACATCGGCAAGGTCGATATCATCGGGGCGCAGGACGAGGTGATCTATCTGGAGTTCTCGACCCGTCAGGTCGCCGCGCTGGGGTTGGATCAGCAGACGATCCTGCGCACCTTGCAGACGCAGAACGCGATCACGCCATCCGGCATCATCGAAGCCGGTTCCGAGCGGATCGCCGTGCGCGTCACGGGGCAGTTCACCGACGAGGACAGCCTGCGGTCGATCAACCTGCGTATCAATGATCGGTTCTTCCGGCTGAGCGATATCGCCACGATCACGCGCGGCTACATCGATCCGCCGCAGCCGATGTTCCGCTTCAACGGCCAGCCGGCGATCGCGCTTGCCGTCGGCATGAAGACCAACGCCAACCTGTTGGAATTCGGTGCCGCCCTGCAGGACCAGATGCGCCGGATCACGGCCGAGCTGCCGATCGGTGTCGGCGTGCATCTGGTTGCCGACCAGCCCATCGTGGTTCGCGAAGCGGTCGGTGGCTTCACGCACGCGTTGTTCGAAGCCGTGGTGATCGTGCTGGTGGTGAGCTTCATCAGTCTGGGCCTGCGGGCGGGCTTCGTGGTCGCCCTGTCGATTCCGCTGGTGCTGGCCATGACGTTCCTCGCCATGATGTGCCTGGACATCTCCCTGCAGCGTATCTCGCTGGGCGCGCTCATCATCGCGCTGGGCCTGCTGGTCGACGATGCCATGATCGCGGTCGAGACCATGGTGGCGCGACTCGAACGCGGCGACTCGCTGATGAAGGCGGCAACGTACGCCTACACGTCCACGGCGTTTCCGATGCTGACCGGCACGCTGGTGACGGTGGCGGGTTTCATCCCCATCGGTTTCAACGGCAGCGCTCCGGGCGAGTACACGTTCACCCTGTTCGTGGTCATTGCCGTTTCGCTGCTGATCTCCTGGGTTGTGGCTGTACTGTTCACGCCGCTGATCGGTGTCACGTTGCTGCCCAAGGCGATGCCGGCGCACCACGGCAAGGCGGGCCGGTTCGCCACCGCCTTCGCCGATATGCTGGCGCTTGCCATGCGTTGGCGCTGGGTCACGATCGGTGCCGCCATCGGTGCCTTCGCATTGGCGATGGTGGGCATGACCTTAGTGCAGCACCAGTTCTTCCCAGCCTCGGACCGGCCGGAGCTGATCGTCGACTGGACGCTGCCGCACAACAGCTCGATCGTCGAGACCCGGACGCAGATCGAGCGGTTCGAACGGTCGCTGGCCGGCGATCCCGATATCGACCGCTGGTCATCCTATGTCGGGCAGGGCGCGCCGCGCTTCATCCTGTCGTTCGACGTGCAGCCGGCCAACGCGTATTTCGGTCAGACCGTGATCGTGACCAGCAGCCCACAGGCCCACGATCGGGTCAAGGCGCGGCTGAAGGAGGTGCTGCGGCGCGACTTTGCCGGCATCGACGCCTTCATCAAGCCGCTGGAGCTGGGTCCGCCGGTGGGGCGGCCGGTGCAGTACCGGATCAGCGGCCCCGATATCCAGAAGGTGCGGGAACTGGCGATGGGCCTGGCCGGTGTGGTCGGCCGCAACCCGCATCTCGGCGACGTCGTCTACGACTGGAACGAACCGGCACGCGTCGTGAAGATCGACGTGCTGCAGGACAAGGCGCGGCAACTCGGCATCAGCTCCGAGGACATCGCCTCGGCCCTCAACCGGGTGGTGAGCGGCGTCACCGCAACGCAGGTCCGCGACGACATCTATCTCGTGGGCGTGGTGGGACGGTCGCGGGCCGACG
>DATEIF010000210.1:0-2758 GCA_035279205.1 Vineibacter sp. | reverse complement strand
AAGCCGCACGACGCCTCCAGTCGGTGCAGAAGCGGCCGCAGCGATTGCGGACTGCCGTCTGTGCCATCGAGTTCTTCCTGCACCCATGGCAATTCCTGCTCAAGGAATAGCCGTCGCAGCCGGGTCACGGCGTCGCTCGAGCCGCAGGCGCGCAGTGCACTTTCATCGTCGAGCGGCGAGCCGGGCGTGCAGCCATGCCGGCGCAGCGCACCGCGCAGGGTGTCGAGCGCCATCGGTTTCGGCAGCACTTCGACGAACCCCGCCTGCAGCAGCGCCGCGGCCTCCGCGTCGCGCGCGGCACTGGTGGCGATGGCCGGTGCCGAACGCGAAGCCGCGCCGGAATCACCGCGTAACACGGCCAGCACGGCATCGCCGTTCCGGCCGGGCAGGTGGTGATCGAGGATCAGCAAGTCGAAGGCCTGCGCACGCGCGAACCGAAGCGCCGCATCGCCATCGCCGCAGTCGACGAGTTCGGCGCCGCAGGCACGGATCCCTTCGGCCAGAAACGCACGGCTGACCGGATCATCCTCGGCCAGGAGCACCCGAAAATGCATGGCGGCGACAGGTCCCAAGCTCTCGTTGGCATCCATTCGGACGTGGGCTGGCACAATCGCGTCAGTCATAGCGGAAAAGGGTTCCCGTGACAAGTTGGCGTCAGTGCCTGGTGGCGGCGTGTCTGCTGCTCGCGTGCGCATGCGCGCGGGCGGCCGTGCGCATGCAGGCCGCATCGCTGGCGCTGCCCGGCGTCACGCTGACCGGCGTGCAGATGGATGCATCGCTCGGCGCCGACGGACGGCCGCAGTTGACGCTGACGGCCGCCAAGGTGTCGGTGCCGGCGCTCGGGTGGCGCGATGTCGCGCTCGACCTGAAGGGCGAACCGCGACAGGCGGGCGGCAATGCCTGGAAGTTCACCGGCCACGTCGCGACCCGGCGTGCGCCCGGCGGAGCGCTGGCCGGCGCCAACCTGGTGATCGTCTACGACCCCGATGGCGGTACGCTGGCGGTGGATGTACAGCAGGGCAAGAGCGCACTCAGCGCGCTGATGCCGCTGGACCAGACCACGCACGTCCAGATGACGCTGGCGGCGCTGCCGCTGACGTGGCTGCGCGGCGTGCTGGCTTCGGCGTGGCCGGACGGGCGGCTCAACGGCGGCGAGGTGGCCGGAACCGTGGCGCTGGATCTGGCGACCGGCGGCACGCGGATTTCCGGACGCGTCGATGTCACGGGCGTCTCGCTCGACAGCAAGCCAGGCACCATCGCCGCCCAGAAGTTGGATGCCACGGGGGCCTTCCGGATCGAGAACGGGCCGATCTCCACCAGCGCGATGTTCGACGGGTCCCTGCGCGGCGGACAGATGCTGCTGGGGCCGCTGTACGCGCAGCTGCCTTCGCATCCCGCCAGCCTGCACGTGTCCGCCACGGTGGGACCCGCGGGTATCGCCATCGACTCGCTCGACTTCGATGATCGCGATGCGCTGCGCGTGTCGGGGAGCCTCGGTTTCGACCGCAAGGGAGCGATCGCGAAGCTCGACCTCACCCGTTTCGCGGCAACCTTTCCGGCGGCCTATGTGCGCTACGGCACCACCTTCGTGCAGAACCTCACCGGGTTCGCGCAATTGCAGACGTCGGGTGCCGTCGCCGGTTCGCTCCAGCTCGACGATGGTGGATTGAAGGCGTTCGAGCTGACCGCCGAGAACGTCTCGATGGACAGCCACGGCGGCAGCCTTGCGATCGCCGGACTCGATGGCAAGGTCGACTGGCGGGCGAACGCATCGCGGCCGGCGACGATGCTGAAGTGGGATGCCCTGGCGATGTACCGCATCGCGTTCGGGCCTGCCAGGCTCGAACTCGAGGATTCGTCGGGAGCGTTGACCCTGCGCGCGCCGGTGACGACCACGTTGTTGGGTGGTTCGTTCCAGCTCAACCGTTTCGCATGGCGGCCCGCTGCCGGGAAAGCCAGGCAGCTGTCGGCGGCGTTCGCCGTCACCGGTGTCGATTTGCCGCAGTTGTGCGCGGCCTTCGGCTGGCCGGCATTTGGCGGCAAGCTGGGCGGTGCGGTGCCGGACTTGAGCTACCGCGGCGACGAACTGGTGTTCGGCGGCGGCCTGTCGCTGGATGTTTTCGGCGGCTCGGTGAGCGTCACCAACCTCAGCATGCTGCATCCGCTGGGCAGCACGCCACGCCTCGCCGCGGACATCGACATGCGGCAACTGGATCTGGCGCAACTGACGGGCGTGTTCGACTTCGGCGAGATCACCGGGCGCCTCGACGGGAAAATCGATGGGCTCGAACTGGTGAACTGGAAGCCGCTTTCGTTCAAGGCGAAGCTTACCGCCGACGGCGGCGGCAAGATCAGTCAGCACGCCATCAAGAGCCTCACCGAAGTCGGTGGCGGCGGCATCGCGGGCGGGCTGCAAAGCATCGCGCTGCGCGTGTTCAAGACCTTCGGCTATTCGCGGATCGGGCTGAGCTGCACGCTGGTGAACGGCGTCTGCACGATGGGCGGCATCACGCCCGATCCGGATGCGGACGACAACGGCTACACCATCGTCGAAGGCAGTGGCCTGCCGCACATCACGGTGATCGGGCATCAACGGGAAGTCGATTGGGCGACGCTGGTGAGCCGCCTGGAATCGGCGACGAAGGGCAATGGGCCGGTGATCAAATAAGGGCCTCGCCCCCGAACGTGTAAACTCGCAACATCGACATTGCGGTGGCTATCGGCGAATCGATGTCCGCTGCACAACAACGGAGACATG
>DATEIF010000209.1:0-10260 GCA_035279205.1 Vineibacter sp. | reverse complement strand
AGTCTCTTCGCGGATTTCGCGCGCCAAGGCCGCTTCGAAGGTTTCGCCGTCATGGAGCGAGCCGCCGGGCGTCACCCAGAACACGGCACGCGCTGTTTCGTTGGTGAGGGCAATATGCCCGGCGGCGAGCCGCATCAGAAGCACGCGGTCCCGCGGATCGATCAAGAGCGCGCGGGCGGATGGGATGGTGCGCATGGTGTGTGGTTCCGACCATAGCGCAAAATCCGCCAGCGATCGGTGTCGATGTGACTATTTTCCGAACGGCAGGAAGTAGCGGCCGCTCGCCGACGGGTCATGCCCACTGCCATCCTGGCAGACGCCGAGCTGGCCGCTGCCGACGAAGAACAACCCGCTGCACTTCTTGCACCAGCACCAGTTGGCCTGACCGACGCCGGCGTTCATGGCGATCACATACGGCTCGCTGCCGATCGGGTTGTGAAATCCGCCGTCGGAGCAGAGGCCGGGATCGCCGGCATTGCCGTTGAAGAACAGGCAGGCACACTTCCAGCAGCGACGCCAGTCATGCTGACCGTGGCCGGCATTGGCGAGCAGGTAGTTGGCGCTGGCGTGGTTGAAATGCCGGCCGCCGGCGGCGCAAACGCTGCGGTCGGCGTCGGCGGCGCGGAACAGGCAGCGGCAGCGATAGCACAGCCGCCAGTCGTGCTGACCTTCCAGGTTGCTGGGTACGTACGCCTCGTAGCCGTCGTCGACGAAAAAACCGCGCCATTGCTTGGATGAAGCGCTGTTGACGTAGTGCCCATCCCGGAAGGTGATCCGCTGGTCCTTGTCCGGCGTATTGGGATCGTAGATGTGGATCGTGAACGGTGTCTCATCATAGCCGGTCGCGACCACGTGGTGTCCGAAGCCCTGGCCGACCATGCAGATCGGCATCGGCTTGCCAGCGCGCAGGAATGCGCCGAGCTTTTTGGTCTCGCCGCTTTGCGGCACCTCGGTCGCGAAAATGCCGACGAAGGGCGTGTAGGAGGCGGCAAAGCGCGGCACCGTGTGCTCGTGCGCGTCGACCTGGCGGGCGTAGATGTACTTGTGCAGCGGCGTTCCTTCCGCCGGGACCGTCGTGGTCTGGGGAATTTCGAGGCCACAGTAATAGTAGTCGAGGGCGGCATATGCCATGCCGCCACACAGTGCCTTGGAGTGGATCGGCCCCCACGACCACGTGATGTCATTGTTGCTGAAGTGGAAGCCGTTTTCTTTCGCCGTGAAGTCGGTTTTGGGCATGGTGATGCCTCAGGCGTTGCGGGAACCCGGAAGCTTCTCGGTGATCGGATCGTTTATAATGATGTGAGCGCTCACTGTCAATAAAGTTCGAGCGCTTAGCACGATCACGATACGGAGCAACGCAGCGTCGACTTATTTTCCGCGCAGCAGCTTGGCGGCGTCGATGGCGCCATAGGTGAGGATGCCGTCGCAGCCGGCGCGCTTGAAGCAGGCCAGCGTCTCCAGCAGCACCTTGTCCCACACCAGCCAGCCGTGATCGGCGGCGGCGCGCAGCATGGCGTACTCGCCGCTCACCTGGTAGGCGTAGGTCGGCACGCCGAAGGCGTCCTTCACGCGTCGCACAATGTCGAGGTAAGGCAGGCCGGGCTTCACCATCACCATGTCGGCACCCTCGGCGATGTCGTGGCCGACCTCGCGCAGCGCCTCGTCGGTGTTGGCCGGATCCATCTGATACGTCTTCTTGTCGCCCTTGAGCGCGCCCAGGCTGCCGATGGCATCGCGGAACGGATTGTAGAAGCACGATGCGTACTTGGCGGCGTAGGACATGATCTGCACATGCTGGTAGCCGGCCTTGTCGAGCGCCCGGCGGAAGGCGCCGATGCGGCCGTCCATCATGTCTGACGGCGCCTGCACGTCGCAGCCGGCCTCGCTCTGCACCAGCGCCTGCTTGATCATCACCTCGACCGATTCGTCGTTGAGGATCTCCTCGCCGCGCACGATGCCGTCGTGGCCGTCGGCGTTGAACGGATCCAGCGCCACGTCGCACACGATGCCGATGCCGGGCACCGCCTTCTTGGCGGCGCGGATGGCGCGGCACACCAGATTGTCGGGATTATACGCCTCGCGCGCGTCGCTGGTCTTCTTGGCGGCATCGACCTCGGGGAAGATGGCGACGGCGGGGATGCCCAGGTCGCGCGCCTGCTTCACCGCCTCGACGAACAGGTCGACCGACAGGCGGTCGACGCCGGGCATCGAGGTCACGGGCGTGCGGCTGTTGTTGCCGTCCTGCACGAACACTGGCCAGATCAGGTCATCGACGCTGAGCTTGGTTTCGGCAACGAGGCGGCGCGACCAGTCGCTGCGCCGGTTGCGGCGCATGCGGGTCGTGGGATAAGCACCAAGCGTGGTGAAACGCGGCGGCATGATTGTCGTCCTCTGGCAGCCGTGTCCGTGCCGGCTGGCCGGGTTATGGACCGGCGCCGGGCACGCTGCAACGGGGTCGGCGGCAGGAGAAGGCGGATGAGACGATTGGCGCTGGCGGGCGTCCTGGCCGCCGCCCTGGGCGGCGGCGCATCGGCGCAGGAGGCGTCGCTCACCGGCTACTGGCGCGGCACCTATGATTGCGCCCAGGGCTTGACCGGCATCAATCTCACCATCCGCCAGGGCTTTGGTACTGCGGTCGAAGCCGTGTTCCACTTCTATGCCGTGCCGCAGAACCCCGGCGTGCCGACCGGCTGCTTCAAGATGTCCGGCCGTCTCGATCCCCATACCCGTGCGTTCGTGCTGGAAAGCGACGAGAGCCGATGGCTGGTGCGGCCGCCCGATTACGTCGTGGTGAATTTCCACGGCATCTTGGGCCGCGACGGCCGCTCGATGCGGGGCCGGGTCGAGGGGCCGGGCTGTACGCAGTTCGGCCTGCAGCGGCTCGATACGCCACCACCGGCGCCCGACCCCTGTACGACGGCGCTGAACATCTCCGCCATTCCGCCCGGCGGTCCCGCGACCGGCGCCGTCGCGGCGCGTTGACAGCAGGCGGCACGCCTCTATTCTCGCGCGCGATACAGCAGGATACGCATGGATTTCACCCTCACCGACGATCAGCGCGCTTTCCAGGAAACCGCCCGCAATTTTGCGCGCGAGGAGATGGCCCCGCACGCCGCCCGCTGGGATGCCGAGAAGATCTTTCCCGAAGACACGCTGCGGGCCGCCGCTCAGCTCGGCTTCGGTGGCATCTATGTGAAGGACGACGTCGGCGGCAGCGGGCTTACCCGGCTGGACGCGGCGCTGATCATGGAGGAGCTGGCGGCCGCCTGTCCCAGCACGGCGGCCTACATCTCGATCCACAACATGGCGGCGTGGATGATCGACGCCTTCGGCGACGATACGCAGCGTCAGCGCTTCCTGCCCAAGCTCTGCACGATGGAGCATTTCGCCAGCTACTGCCTGACCGAGCCCAGCGCCGGCTCCGATGCCGCCGCCCTGCGCACGCGCGCCGTGCTGGAGGGCGAGCACTACGTGTTGAACGGCACCAAGGCCTTCATCTCCGGCGGCGGCCGCAGCGACATCTATGTCGTCATGGTACGCACCGGCGGCGATGGCGCCGGCGGCATCTCGGCGCTGGTTGTCGAGCGCGGCACGCCGGGCCTGTCGTTCGGCAAGCAGGAGGAGAAGCTGGGCTGGAACAGCCAGCCCACCGCGGCCGTGATCTTCGAGAACTGCCGTGTGCCAGTGGCCAACCGCCTGGGCCCTGAAGGGCACGGCTTCAAGGTGGCGATGATGGGGCTCGACGGCGGGCGCATCAATATCGGCGCCTGCTCGCTGGGCGGCGCCCGTGCCAGCCTCGAGGCGGCGTCGCGCTATGTCATCGAGCGCAAGCAGTTCGGCAAGCCGCTGGCCGATTTCCAGACCACGCAGTTCAAGCTCGCCGACATGGCGACCGACCTTGAAGCGGCCCGGCTGCTGATCCACAAGGCCGCCGCGCTGCTCGACGCCAAGTCGCCCGATGCGACGCAGGCCAGCGCCATGGCCAAGCGCTTCGCCACCGATGCCGGCTTCCGCATCGTCAACGAGGCGCTGCAGCTGCACGGCGGCTACGGCTATCTCAAGGACTTCCCCATCGAGCGCTACCTGCGCGATTTGCGGGTGCACCAGATCCTCGAAGGCACCAACGAGATCATGCGCATCGTGATCTCGCGCCGATTGTTGACGGGTTGATCCCCTCTCCCGCAAGCGGGAGAGGGAGGGGCCCATTGCGCGCAGCGCAATGGGAGGGTGAGGGGCCGCAGTCGAGGTCCTTAGCCCCTCATCCGGCCGCCGCTGCGCGGCGTCCACCTTCTCCCGCAAGCGGGAGAAGGGAAACACAAGGAGCACCGTATTGACCAGCGAACCTGAAGTCCTCTTCGACGTGCAGCACGGCCTGGGACTGATCACCCTCAACCGGCCCAAGGCGCTCAACGCCCTGACGCTGGACATGATCCGCGAGATGGAACGCGTGCTGCCGGCGTGGGAAAGCGATCCGGCGGTCAAGGCCGTGGTGCTGCGTGGCGCCGGCGAGCGCGCCTTCTGCGCCGGCGGCGACGTGGCGGGCCTCTATCGCGAGATGCGCGACGATCCGGACGGCACGCTGCGCCGCGACTTCTTTCGCGAGGAATACATCATCAACCGCCGCATCTATCGCTTCCGCAAGCCGTGGATCAGCCTGATCGACGGCATCGACATGGGCGGCGGCGTCGGTCTGTCGGTGCACGGCTCGCACTCGATCGCCACTGAGAAGTTCCTGTTCGCCATGCCCGAGACGGCGATCGGCCTCTTCCCCGACGTCGGCGGCGGCTACTTCCTGTGCCGGCTGCGCGGCGCGCTGGGCGCATTCCTGGCGCTGACCGGCCACCGCCTCAAAGCGGCCGACGCGCTGTGGGCCGGCATCGTGCAGGCCTATGTGCCGAGCGCCAGGCTGCCCGAGCTGGTGGCCGCGCTGGGCGGTGCCGACCTGTCCGGCGACAATGCGCGGCGCAAGGTCGACGCGGTGGTGGCGACGTTCGCGACCGATCCCGGCGCGCCGGCGCTGCCGGCCATCATGGAGGATATCGACCGCTGCTTCTCGGCGACGACGCTGCAGGAGGTCGTCACCAAGCTCAGGGCTCATGGCAGCGACTGGGCGCAGAAGCAGATCGACGTGCTGTCGAAGATGTCGCCGACGGCCATGAAGATCACGCTGGAACAGCTGCGGCGCTGCGCCAACCGCTCGTTCGAGGACACGATGACGATCGAGTACCGCATGGCGCAGGCCTGCATGCGGCCTGGCGAGGATTTCTACGAGGGCGTGCGGGCCGTGCTGATCGACAAGGACCAGAGCCCGAAATGGAATCCGCCGGCCATCGAGGGCGTGACGGCGCAGATGGTCGAGGCCCACTTCGATCCGGTGGCGAACGACCTGGTGTTCGACTGAAGGCACTCCTCTCCCGCAAGCGGGAGAGGAAGGGGCCCATCGCGTCAGCGATGGGAAGGTGAGGGATCAAGGACGAGGCGCCGTGCGTGAAGCCCTCACCCGTCGCGCTGCGCGCGCCGACCTCTCCCGCTTGCGGGAGAGGTGAAGACCGGATACCGAATATGGCAGCGGAGGAGACATCATGACGAAGATCGCGTTCATCGGGCTGGGCAACATGGGCGGGCCGATGGCGGCCAACCTGCTCAAGGCGCAGCACCAGGTGGCGGCCTATGATCTGTCGGAGGCGGCCGTTGCTGCTGCAGTCGCCAACGGCGCCAGCAAGGCGGCCAGCATCGCCGAGGCGGTGAAGGGCGCCGAGGTGGTGATCACCATGCTGCCGGCCGGCAAGCATGTGCGCGAGGTCTACGAGGGCACGGTGATCGGCGCGGCCGCCAAGGGCACGCTGTTCATCGACTGCTCGACCATCGACGTCGACAGCGCGCGCGCCGTGGCGACGGCGGCGGCCAAGGCCGGGATGGACATGGTGGACGCACCGGTGTCGGGCGGCACCGGTGGCGCGACGGCCGGCACGCTCACCTTCATGGTCGGCGGCGCCGATGCGGCGTTCGCGCGCGCCAAGCCGTTTCTCGAGAAGATGGGCAAGAACATCGTGCATGCCGGCGGCAGCGGCAACGGCCAGGCGGCCAAGATCTGCAACAACATGATCCTGGGCGTGTCGATGATCGCCGTGTCCGAGGCTTTCATGCTGGCCAAGCGCCTGGGGCTCGACGCGCAGAAGCTGTTCGATGTCGCCTCGACCTCGTCCGGGCAGTGCTGGGCGCTCACGACCTACTGCCCGGTGCCCGGTCCGGTGCCGACCTCGCCCGCCAACCGCGACTACCAGGCAGGCTTCACCGCCGCGATGATGCTGAAGGACCTGCTGCTGGCGCAGGAAGCGGCACGCTCGGCCAGCGCCAGCACGCCGCTGGGCGCCGAGGCGGCGCAGCTCTTCAGCCTGTTCGTCAACGGCGGCCGCGGCGCGCAGGACTTCTCCGGCATCATCCGCATGCTCGACGGCAAATAGGGCTCATCGTCATCCGAGCGACACACCGTCATCCCGAGCGCAGCGAGGGATGACGGCTGTGTCTAGCGAGCGGTGCGCCGCTTCGCACCGACAGCGGCCGGTTTCGCCTTGGCAGGCTCGGCGGTCGCAGCCTTGAAGACACGGGCCAGGATCAGCCGGGTTCCGGCTTGCAGTTCCGTCACGGCGTTGGCGTCGCCCGCCAGGAACTTCAGCAGCGCCTGCTGGAACAGGCCATCGAACATCGCGTAGAGCAGGGACGGCGGCAGCGTCAGCGTTTCGCCCGCCAGGTCGGCCAGCCGGCTCATGATGCGCCAGATCATGTCCTCCAGGCTCTTGTCGATCTCCAGCACGTCGTTCTGAAACGCCGGCTCGAACAGCGCCTGGGACCGCAGGTCGTACCACAGGCGATGCATGGTCGCCTCCTGGCGCAGCGTTTCGGCCAGGGCCGCGGTGAAGCCGCTCGCCAGCTCCTCATAGCTCGTCGCGCTGGTCGTGACCTGGTCGTATCGGGTGACGCACTGCGCCTTGTAGTGGCGCACGCAGCAGGTGATCAGATCGACCTTGTCGCTGAAGTAGTAGTGCAGCACGCCGTGCGAGAACTCGGAGTTTTGCGCGATCTCGCGCAGGCTGGTGCGGGCGTAGCCCAGTTCCGACAGCGTCTGCAGTGCCGCTGCGGCCAGCTCGGCCCGGCGCTCGTTGACCTTGTCGACGCGCCGCCGCTGGGTTCGCTCGATTTGTTCCATCGCTGCAGACGCCATCTCAAACCTGCCGTCGGAACCGCTGCCGGTGCATGGGAATAGGGGATCGAGATCGTTTCGATCAAGGATCGAATGATTGACCCATACCACAACGGACCAAACGTTTGCACTGCAAGTAATTTCGCACTTTACAAGTGTCAGATAAAAATCTTGACGTTTGTCAAAAATAGCATTTGAGTACACGCGGGAAGGAGGAGACCGTGCCGGTCGTGAAGCGGCACCAGACTCGCCACCACGTCGGCACGACTCGACGCTCAAAAAACAAGCTGGAGGAAACGAGAATGGGCAGGTTCGACCTGGCCGGGCGCAAGGCCCTGGTCACTGGCGGCGCGCGCGGTATCGGCGCCAGCATTGCCGAGGCTCTCGCCAAAGCCGGTGCAGCCGTCATGATCGGCGACATCCTCAACGATCTTGGCCGCCAGACGGCGGCGGCTCTTGCCAAGACCGGCGCCAAGGCGGGCTTCACGTCGCTCGACGTCCGCGACGACGCCAGCTGGCAGGCCGCGGTTGCCGCCACGGTCGACACGCTGGGTGGTTTCGACATCCTGGTGAACAACGCCGGCATCGAGGTCACGGCGCTGGTGGTCGACATCGACGCCGCCGAACTGCGTCGCATGCTCGACGTGAACATCGTGGGCGTCAGCCTGGGCATGAAGCACGCTTTCCGCACCATGCGGCCCGGTGGGGCCGCGGGCAAGGGTGGCGCCGTCGTCAATATTTCCTCGGTTGCCGCCACGATCGCCTTCCCCTCGATCGCCGGCTACTCGGCGACCAAGTCCGCCGTCGATCGCCTGACGCGCGTCGGCGCCATGGAGTCGGGCAAGCTGGGCTACGGCGTGCGCGTCAACTGCGTCTATCCCGGCCTGATCCCGACCGAGATGGGGATGAAGCTGGCCGGCGACGTCGTGGCAGTGGGGCTGTGGCCCAACACCGACGCCGCCGTTGGCGATGTCATTGCGCAGACGCCGCTGGGCCGGCTGGGCGAGGTCGGCGATGTCGCCGACGCGGCGGTGTTCCTGTGCTCGGACGCAGCCCGGTTCATCACCGGCGTCGGACTGCCGGTCGACGGCGGCATGGGCATGTGAGCGCCGCGCGCCTGATGGCGATTGATCCGCGAAGATCCCTGGGGAGAGAAGCATGAGCGACAAGAGGCCTGTCGTCGTCTACGGCGCATCCGGCTACACCGGCCGCCTGGTCTGCGAATATCTGCGGGAACTGAACGTTCCCTTCATCGCCGCCGGGCGTGACAAGGCGCGCGTGCAGGCGGTGGTCGACAAGATCCCCGGTATCGAGACCGCCGACTACGAGGTGGTGGGTGTCGAGCACAGCGTCGAGGCGCTGACCAAGTTGTTCCGCGGTGCCCGGGTCGTCAGCAACATGGTGGGCCCGTTCATCAAGTACGGACCCGAGGTCGTCGAGGCCTGCCTCGCCACCGGTTGCCACTACACCGATACGACCGGCGAGCAGGACTGGGTGCTGGACGCCAAGACGCGCTGGGGCAAGGCGTTCGCCGCCAAGGGCCTGCTGCTCTCGCCGGGCATCGCGCAGATGTATACGACCGGCGAGATCGCCGCCAACATCTGCCTGGAAACACCGGGGCTGGATACGCTCGACATCCTGGTGCTGTGGAAGGGGTTCCCGACCTACGCCTCGACCCAGACCATTTTCACCATCCTCAAGGCCCGGTGGTACTACCTCGAGCAGAACAAGCTCGTGGAGTGGAAGCAGAGCGAGACCGTCGAGGTGAATGTACCGGGGCAGCATGCGACGGCGCTGGCCCTGCCGTGGGGCGGCACCAGTCACCCGATCTGGTTCCAGGACGATCCGCGCGTTGCCTCGTGCAAGGTGGTGGGCGGAGTCTTTGCACGCGAGGTGATGCAGAACGTCGTCGCCACCCAGAAGATGGTCGAGGAGAAGATCAAGCCGCTGCCGCCGGCGCAGCAGGAAGCGGCGCTGGCGGAGATCGCCGCCACCGTCCAGGCCGGCATGCCGCCGCGCGAGAATCCGCGGATCAACACCTCGCTCGACTCGGTGCACGCCTCCGGTCCGCTGGGCCGTGCCCACTGCGTGATCCATGGCAACTGCAACTACAAGCAGACCGGCCTGCTGCAGGCCCACGCGGCGTATTCCCTGCTGCAGCAAGCGCCCAAGAAAGCCGGCTTCGCATCGGCGTGTCAGGCCTTCGGACACCGCGAGCTCCTGGGCGTGCTCAGGAGTTTCGGCCTCGTCCTTCCCCCCGTCCTGACCGTCAGTACCTGATCCGACCAGGTCGCGAAGCCCGCTGCCCCGGAGAGGCCTCCCCCGGCTCTCCGGGGCATTTCTTCTGGCGGAACGGTCGGCGGATCCCGGTGACTCGACGTTACGGTTCGCGCCGCGTAAACCGGGTGCGCCCGTTGCCCAGAGGAATGCTGTCGATGTCCGGCCTGATCGTCCCGTTCAACAACTTCGTGCCCAAGGTCGACCCCTCGGCCTTCGTCGCGCCCAACGCCACGTTGATCGGCGAGGTCGAGATCGGCGCCATGTGCGGCATCTGGTTCAACGCCGTGCTGCGCGGCGACGGGCCCGGCATCGCGATCGGCGACAACAGCAACATCCAGGATGGCGTCGTCATCCATGTCAACGCCGGGCGCCAGGGCACCATCGTCGGGCGCAACGTCACGGTCGGCCATCTGGCGCTGCTGCATGCCTGCACGGTGCAGGACGATGCGTTCATCGGCATGCACTCCACCGTGCTCGACGGCGCGGTGGTCGAGACCGGCGCCATGGTCGCGGCCGGCGCGCTGGTGCCGCCGGGCAAGATCGTGAAGGCAGGCGAGCTGTGGGCCGGCAACCCGGCGCAGAAAATGCGCGACATCGGCGAGAAGGACCTGCAGGTCTTCAAGTGGTCGGCGCTGCACTACATGGAGCTCGCCAAGGCCTATACCGGCCGGCCCAACATGATCGACGGCTCCGGCCCGAACCCCAAGGTCGAGGACCTGCTGAAGAAGTAATGCCCGGGAGCGCGGGCGTCCCGCCCGCTCATGTCTCAGCGCTACGCG
>DATEIF010000208.1:0-2181 GCA_035279205.1 Vineibacter sp. | reverse complement strand
CCGGCGTAGACGCTGCGCTCGTATACGTCGTCCGCCGCGGCATTGGCCGCGAAATAGGCGTAAGCCAGCTCGTCGTCCTCACTCTCGTGGATACGCGCCAGACCGATCCGCAGCCGGCCCCAGCGCCCGAGATGCTCGCGTTCGAGCCAGCGCCGCATGTGGGTATAGAAGAGCTTGTAGTGCCGCAACTCGTCGGCAGCGATGTAGGCGCATATCTGCTTGAGCACTGGCTCGCCCGCGGCGTCGCGCAAAGCGCTGTAGTAGGAACTGGTGCCGGTCTCGACGATGCACCGGGCCATCAGCTCGCCGGCCCGCGTGCCGCGCACGGACGTGGTGGCATCCAGCGGCAGCTTGTAGCCGTTGGTGAATTTCTTGAAGGCGGCATCGAAGTCGAAGGTGGGGTCGGCCATCATGGCCCAGCGGCCGAGCGCCTCACCGTGCTGAACCTCCTCGCGCGCCCAGCCATCAATGGCCATCGTGAACTCAGTGTCGTCACCGAAGACGTTCTTCAGGTACGTCGCGTAGTCGTAGCCGTTGTGTTCGACCAACGCGGCGGCCTTCACCAGCTTCAACAGCTCGGGATCCACTTTCGAGCGATCGAAGGCATCCCAGGCGATGTCGTCGAGCGTCCAGTTCTTCATGGCCTGGCCGGCGATCGATGCGCCGTCCCCTTGTGCCGCCAGGCCAACAGGGCCCGACATGTCCTTGTCATAAAGGGAGAAAGGGCCGGCTTTCAACCGGCCCTTTCAGCATTCGAAAGAAAATTTCTGTGCTGCCTGAGGCGCTTAGCGGCCCGCGTAGTAAGCTTGGGCACGCTGCAGTTCACGCGCAACGGCAATAGCCTGCTCGGCGGCGGCCTTGGCAGCCGGGGCCGTTGCGTCTTCCAGGGCCTCCTCGGCCTGGCGCAGGCGGCCGGCCAGCTGGTCGCCGGTCACGTCGGCCAGCGGCGTCGCTTCCTCGGCCAGCACGGTGCAGCGCTCCGGCGTCACCTCCGCGAACCCACCCGCGACCATGTACCGCGCCGTCACCTTGCCGTCGTCGTACAGCTCGATCACGCCCGGCCGCACCGTGGTGATCATCGGGATGTGGCCCGGCAGCACGCCGAAATCACCCTCGCCGCCGGGCACGACCACCATGTCGGAGTCGGTCGTGACGAGCTCGCGCTCCGGCAGTACCAGGGAAAACGCAACCTTGGCCATTGTCAGGGCTCCGATCAGGCGGCCTCAGCCGCCATCTTCTTGGCTTTGGCGACGGCCGCCTCGATGGTGCCGACCATGTAGAAGGCCGCTTCCGGCAGGTCGTCGTACTCGCCGGCGACGATGCCCTTGAAGCCCTTGATGGTGTCTTCCAGCTTCACGAACACGCCCGGCGTGCCGGTGAATACCTCGGCGACGTGGAAGGGCTGGCTGAGGAAACGCTGGATCTTGCGGGCGCGGGCTACCACCAGCTTGTCCTCTTCCGACAGTTCGTCCATGCCCAGAATGGCGATGATGTCCTGCAGCGACTTGTACTGCTGCAGCACGCGCTGCACGTCACGCGCCACCTGGTAGTGCTCCTCGCCGACGACGCGCGGGTCGAGCATGCGCGAGGTCGAGTCGAGCGGATCCACCGCCGGGTAGATGCCGAGCTCGGTCAGAGCGCGGTTCAACACGGTGGTGGCGTCAAGGTGGGCGAACGAGGTCGCCGGCGCCGGGTCGGTCAAGTCGTCGGCGGGCACGTAGATGGCCTGCACCGAGGTGATCGAGCCCTTGGTCGTGGTGGTGATGCGCTCCTGCAGGGCGCCCATGTCGGTGGCCAGCGTCGGCTGATAGCCCACCGCCGAGGGGATGCGGCCCAGCAGCGCCGACACTTCCGAGCCGGCCTGGGTGAAGCGGAAGATGTTGTCCACGAAGAACAGCACGTCCTGGCCCTGGTCACGGAAATACTCGGCGACGGTCAGGCCGGTGAGGCCGACGCGCGCACGGGCGCCCGGCGGCTCGTTCATCTGGCCGTACACCAGCGCGGCCTTGGAGCCCTCGCCGCCGCCCTTCTTGTTGACGCCGGATTCGATGAACTCGTGATAGAGGTCGTTGCCCTCGCGGGTACGCTCACCGACGCCGGCGAACACGGAGTAGCCACCGTGGGCCTTGGCGACGTTGTTGATGAGCTCCTGGATGAGCACGGTCTTGCCCACGCCGGCGC
>DATEIF010000207.1:0-4720 GCA_035279205.1 Vineibacter sp. | reverse complement strand
GCGCATGGGTGTCCAGTCGTCCAGCTCGGCCATGGCGAGAAGCGTGGGGTGCCGTGCCGCCAATGCGCCGCCGCCGTTATCGGGCAGCGCACAGTCGGGATAGACCGCCATCACGGCCCGCACCGCAAGGTCCGTCTGCTGCAACGAGCGCATCAGGACGACGCCGCCGCCATAGGAATAGCCCATCACCGCGATACGATCCGCGGCGACAAACGGTTGCGCCTTCAGCCAGGTGACGGCGGCATCGACATCGCGGGTCCTGTCGGTGGCTTGCGCCACGCTCGGCCAGTGACGGGTGCAGGCATCCTTGATCCGTCGCGCGCCGAAGCTGTCCACGAGCAATACCGCGACACCTTGGCCCGCCAGGCGTTGCGCCATGCGCGTGACGTTGACGCCGATGCCGCCACAGCCATGGAAGATCGCCACTGCCGGTGCGGGGCCCTGCATCGACGACGGCTTGAACAGCGTCGCGGCGAGCGCCGACGGCGGTTTGCCATCGACGCTGGGCAAGCGAACCGCCTGTTGGGCCCGTGCCGCCATCACGCCGGCGAAGGTCGTCATGATCGCCGCCAGCGCCGACACCAAGGTCCAGCGCACGGAGAGCGCTAGCGGCCCCACCGCAGCACCGGAAACCAACCCATCATTCCGGCGACCGCAACGGTCGCGAACGCCAGCGCCCAGTCGTGGGTCGAGTCGTGTCCGACCAGATCGAGCATCACGCCGACTATCCATGGCCCGAGGAACCCGCCGGCAAAGCCCAATGACGTGTGCAAGCCCATGGCCGCCCCGGCGCGGCCTTCGGGCGCGTTGGCGACCAGGCTCGCGGTCATCGCCGGGGAGTCGATGTAGGTCAACCCCAGCAGCACGACCAGGAACACGGATACCGCGGCATAGCCGAAACCGCCACCGACCCACGGCAGCAGCAAGGTGCCCAGGCAGGATACCGCCATGCCAATCAATACCAGTCGGCGACGACCGATGCGCACCGACAGCTCACCGCCCAACAAGGATGCCGGGATCGCAGCGAACGCCGCAATCGTGGCGACATCCGTCGGCTTCAGCCAAACGCCGCCCGTGCCGCCGGTGTCGGCAACGTAGGCGAGATAGGCCACCATCCAGGAAACCAGCGCCAGCGCCTCCCAGGTGTGGCCGCATTGGCCGATGATATAGGCCATGGCCGGTTTGTGCCGCAGGACGGGCCTGTAGTCGAACAGGTCGCGCAGCGTGGGCACGACCGCCGGCGCCTTGCGCCGCGCGGGTATGAACAGGAAGTTCATCGCGAACGCCAAGGCCGCCATCGCGGCCACGAACCCGAACGCCAGGCGCCAGCCAAAAACCGGGGCAATCTGGCCGGCGACCAGGATCGACAGGGCAACCCCGGTACTGAACGACACCAGATACAGCGTGGTCGCACGCGCCTTCAGCTTGGGATCGTCGATGGCTTCGACCAACGCCCGCAAGCCCGGCATGTAGGTCGCGGCAAAGCCCGCACCATAGAAGCCGCGGATCAGCAGGGCACTGGTGAAACCCTCAGCCCAGTAGGCAAAGGCGTAGCAGGTGACAAGGACGAGCGCGGACCCGGCGAGCACGACCCGCCGCGGATCAAAACGGTCGGTCAGCGCCGACAGAAAGGGGACCGCGAGCATGAAGCCGAAATACTGGCTCCCGGCGATCCAGCCTGCCTGGGCGTTGGTCAATTGCCACTCGCTGCGGAACAACGGCAACAGGGTCGTGTAGCCGTTGGCGCCCAGCATGGACAACGTCTGGGCAACGCAGATGACAGCAATCAGAAGACGTTTATCCATCACTCGACAACTAGAACGCGAGTCGATGGCTGCGCCGATGCCGCCCTCGCCAACTATCGCACACTTGCCCTCTCCCGTATCCCTTCCGTGAATCACGCGCCTGCGTTGCGCGAATTGGAACCACCCCTGCTGGTTTGTCGACCTTATGATTGAATGTGACTGTCACTCGGTCTCGCCTTCACCATACCGCCGCCCGATCCACACCCCGACGGCCCGCGAATCGCTTCGCGGACATGCCGTTTCACCCATGTTGGAATACAACCACCAGAAGCATAAGGTCGGACAGACGGCGCCCCCATACCACGCTTCCGCAGGGCACGCAAAGACATCATGCACAACGCGTGCAGTGCTGCCGATCACAGCCGCCGGGGACTACATGATCGAACTCATGTCGTTGACCGGCATGTCTGCACATCTAAAAAATGTAAATCCTATTTGAGACGCACGCCATCTATGGTGGTACGAATGTCATTGGGGTAGAGCGGCTGGCCGGGCGGCGCGCATTGCACGGCGGTAAACACACTGCCGTAGCCCGGGTTGCGGCGCTCGCCGGGCTTGCGCAGCGCGACACAGTTGGCGGCGCCACTGCGGAAGGTCATGAACTCGGCCCCGCCGTACGTCAGCACCGTCGACCAGTCGGTGCCGGCTTGTGTAATTGCATTCAACTGCATTAACAATTGCTCGATCGGCGTCGTGATGGCGATGCCCTCCTGGCCAAGAACCTCGTGCATCCACATCTGCGTATGCCAGTCGCCGACCACCCCGCCTGCCGCGAAGCCTCGGAATCGTCGATCCGATCCGGGCAGTGTGTATTCATTGGATACCTGACAGGTGAAAGCCGGGGGCGCCCACAGCGGTACGGCTGAACACGGGGCCGGCGTCCATGTGATCCGCGTTGGCGGGCTCGAGATCGACGGCCCCTGCATGCCGGCGAGTTTCCGTCGGGCTGCTTCAGCGTAACGACCGTCAGGATAGCGCTGCAGATAGTCAAGCAATGGCTCCGGCGTCGTCGCGTTCTGAGCGCGCCGCCACGACGCCTCCTCATCGCGTCCCCGCACCTCCCGCTGCTGTACGGCGGTCAGACGTTGACGCGCTTCGGCAGCTTGCGAAGCGTTGGGGTACTGCGCCAGGAAGGCCTCGTAGGCTGCCGCCGTATCGGCCTGCACGGCTTGACGCCACGCCTGGGCCTGGACCTGGGCCTGGCGCGCAGCGGCCAGGCGCTGACGCGCTTCGGCCGCCTGCGGCGCGTTGGGATGCTGCGCGAGGAAGGCCTCATAGGCCGCCACCGTGTCGACCTCCACCGCCTGGCGCCACGCCTGGGCCTGGCGCGCGGCGGCCCCGGTGTCGAACCACGACCGCACCATCGACACCGGATCGGAAACGGCAAAGGCACCTGCCACCGCCGCCACCATCACCAAGCCGCCTGCCAGCAGGGCCACGCGCAACCCGCTGCGCTGCCGGCCGCCACCGGCCGCATCGAGCGCATCCAGCGCCGCCACGTCGCGCATCGACTGCGGTCGCGCGTTGGGATCGGGGGCCAGCATGCGGGCCAAACCCGGCCGCAGCGCCGCTGGAACCTGCGACAGATCGGGCACTTTCTGACGTGCCTGAATCGCCGCCATGGCCGAGATGCCCATATCGATGGGACGGCCCAGGCTTGCCGCCACCAGAACCAGCCCCAGCGTGTAGATGTCGGAACGCGCATCAGCGACGCCCGAGAACATGCCGAACTGCTCGGGCGCTGCGTACTCGATCTTGCCGGCGAAGCTCTGACCGATGACGCTGGTTTTGCTGATATCGGTGCGCCGCGCGATACCGAAATCGATGATCGTGGCGTGGTTCAAATCGCCGCCGCGCAGGATGATGTTGTCGGGCGAGAGATCGCGGTGCACCACGTTCTGCTCATGCGCCGCCTGCAGGCCTTCGGCGATCCGCCGCCGCAGCGCCTGCACCTGGGGCGGACTCAACGGCCGATTTGTGACGACCTGCGCCAGCGACGGTCCCTCGACGAAATCCATGACAAGGTAAAGGCGGCCCGACGCATCGGCGCTGGCGCCTTCATAGGAAACGATGGCCGGATGGCGAATTTTGCGCAGCGCCGTGGCTTCGCGCAGGAACAGATCGCGCATCTGCGGGTCATCGACCAGTTCGGGCCTGATGACCTTGATGGCGACGAGATCGCCGGTATGCACGTTGGTGCCGCGATAGACTTCGCCCATGCCGCCGCGACCCAGCATCCGGTCGATGCGATACGTATTGTTGAGCAATGCGCCCGGCTGCAGGGGCGTCATGGACTGAAAAGCCGCGGCGGTGTCGGCGAACCGCGGCCGTACGGATGCCGCAGACGGCGCCTGCGGCGGAAGGCTGGTGCCGTGGGCGTCCGGGACGACGCGGGTGGCGCTGTCCTCCGGCAACGGCGCTTGCTGCCAACGCGGCGGCGTGCTGCCACTACCGGGATGCCCGGTGCTCATACGCTTCGTTCTCCCGCTGTCATGCCCAGCGTCGTTGCATGAGCGCAGACTATCACAGCGACTTCAGCGCGCCTTCAACGTTCCGATCACCAAAGCGATGCGGTCTGCGGCCAGTGGCTCGCGGCCGGCCGTGCAGTGATAGCCGCGCATGACCCAGGCTAGGCCGTCGCCACGGGTCGGACCGGGCTTGGCGAAGGCAAAGCAGGAACGACCATCGACCGCCTTGAAGGTGGCGTAGAAACTGTCGGCGTGCGCCGCCACTGCCGACCAGTCGCTGGCGTTGTTACGGGTGAAGCTGCTGATTTCCAGAAGAAACTCGCCTTCCTCGTCGCGTTTCAGCGGCAGATGCACCGACGCAGCATCGACGGCGTCGACCAGCATGACGTAGGTCGCCGTTGTCGCAGCGTGGGTGCCGGCAGCCCAGCGCCGGAACTTGCCGCGGCC
>DATEIF010000206.1:0-2783 GCA_035279205.1 Vineibacter sp. | reverse complement strand
GCCGACCTGGTCGTGGTCAATACCTGCGGCTTTATCGACGAGGCCGTGCAGGAGAGCCTGGACGCCATCGGCGAGGCGCTGACCGAGAACGGCAAGGTCATCGTGACCGGCTGCCTGGGCGCCAAGAAGGATGCCGCGGGTCATGACATCGTGTCCTCCGTGCACCCGAAGGTGCTGGCCGTGACCGGCCCGCACGCGCTGGGCGAGGTGATGCAGGCGGTGCACACGCACCTGCCCAAGCCGCACGACCCGTTTACCGACCTGGTTCCCGCGGCCGGCATCAAGCTGACGCCCAAGCACTACGCCTACCTGAAGATTTCCGAGGGCTGCAATCACCGTTGCTCGTTCTGCATCATCCCGTCGATGCGCGGCGACCTGGTGTCGCGCCCGGTGGCCGAGGTCATGCTGGAGGCCGAGAACCTGTTCAAGGCAGGTGTCAAGGAACTGCTGGTGATCTCGCAGGACACCAGCGCCTACGGCGTCGACGTCAAGTACCGCACCGGCTTCTGGAACGGCCGCCCGCTCAAGACCCGCATGACCGAACTGGTGGCGGCCCTGGGCGAGCTGGCTGCGCAATATGGCGCCTGGGTTCGCCTGCACTACGTCTACCCGTACCCGCACGTCGACGAGATCATCCCGCTGATGTCGCAGGGCCATGTGCTGCCGTACCTCGATGTGCCGCTGCAGCACGCGCACCCGGACGTGCTCAAGCGCATGAAGCGCCCGGCCAATGCCGAGAAGACCATGGACCGGATCCGCGCCTGGCGCGAGGTCTGTCCTGAGCTGACCATCCGCAGCACCTTTATCGCCGGCTTCCCGGGCGAGACCGAGGCGGAATTCCAGACCCTGCTCGACTTCATCGCCGAAGCCGAGCTGGACCGCGTCGGCTGCTTCGCCTATTCGCCGGTGGAGGGCGCCACCGCCAACGACCTGCCGGGCGCGCTTCCCGACGAGGTGCGCGAGGAACGCCGCGCGCGCTTCATGGAAGTGGCCGAAGAGGTCTCGGCACGACGCCTGCAGCGCAAGGTCGGCCAGACCCTGCGCGTGCTGGTGGACGAGGTCAACCAGGACGGCGGCATCGGCCGTTCGTCCGCGGATGCACCGGAAATCGACGGTCTGGTCTATATCGCGCCGCCGGAACGCCATTCCCAGCGCTACCGCGCCGGCGAGTTCGTCGACGTGAAGATCACCGGCGCCGACGGCCACGATCTGTGGGGCGAAGTCTGAAACGGGTTGATTAGGTAAAAGTACGCTCGTTCGATTTCGTCCGCGTCCCGCTATACTGTGCGGTGCAACATAACCCTCATGGAGACAAAGTCATGACGCGTGAAGTGGTAGTGGTGAGCGGTGTCCGTACCGCGATCGGGACCTTTGGCGGCAGCCTGAAGGATGTGGCGCCGGCGGAGCTGGGCGCGCTGGTGGTGCGCGAGGCGCTGGCGCGCGCGCAGGTATCGGGCGACGATGTCGGCCACGTGGTGTTCGGCAACGTGATCCAGACCGAGCCGCGCGACATGTATCTGGGCCGCGTCGCGGCCGTCAACGGCGGGGTGACGGTCAATGCCCCCGCGCTGACCGTGAACCGCCTGTGCGGTTCGGGCCTGCAGGCCATTGTCAGCGCCGCGCAGACCATCCTGCTGGGCGATACCGACGTAGCCATCGGCGGTGGCGCGGAAAGCATGAGCCGCGCGCCGTACCTGGCGCCCGCGGCCCGCTGGGGCGCACGCATGGGCGATGCCGGCCTGGTCGACATGATGCTGGGCGCGCTGCACGATCCCTTCCATCGCATCCACATGGGCGTGACCGCCGAGAACGTCGCCAAGGAATACGACATCTCGCGCACGCAGCAGGACGAGGCCGCGCTGGAATCGCACCGCCGCGCTTCGGCCGCGATCAAGGCCGGTTACTTCAAGGACCAGATCGTCCCGGTGGTGAGCAAGGGCCGCAAGGGCGACGTCACCTTCGACACCGACGAGCACGTGCGTCATGACGCCACCATCGACGACATGACCAAGCTCAGGCCGGTCTTCGTCAAGGAGAACGGCACGGTCACGGCCGGCAATGCCTCGGGCCTGAACGACGCCGCCGCCGCGGTGGTGCTGATGGAGCGCGCCGAGGCCGAGCGCCGCGGCCTGAAGCCGCTGGCCCGCCTGGTGTCGTACGGCCATGCCGGCGTGGACCCCAAGACCATGGGCATTGGCCCGGTGCCGGCGACGAGGATCGCGCTGGAGCGTGCCGGCCTGCAGGTGTCGGACCTGGACGTGATCGAAGCCAACGAAGCCTTTGCCGCGCAGGCGTGCGCGGTGACCAAGGCGCTCGGCCTGGATCCGGCCAAGGTCAACCCGAACGGCTCGGGCATCTCGCTGGGCCACCCGATCGGCGCCACCGGTGCCCTGATCACGGTGAAGGCGCTGAATGAGCTGAACCGCGTGCAGGGCCGCTACGCGCTGGTGACGATGTGCATCGGCGGCGGGCAGGGTATTGCCGCTATCTTCGAACGCATCTGAGGTTAGCCTTGCGCCCGGCTTTGCTGACGAAGAACCTCTGCACGCTGGGCCTGGCCGCCGTGCTCGCCCTGGCGGGCACGGCGCAGGCAGCGCCGGGCACCGAGCTGTCGACTGGCCCGGTGATCGGCGGGGAAGGCCTGGGCATCAACCAGGCCATTCGCGACGGCGAAGCCCGGCGCGGCGGCACCTCGCTCTCCACTGGGGCGCCAAGACCTCTGGCGCCGCGGCCGGAATATGCGTCGCTGCCGGTCTACGTCGGCAAGGTCGGCGACCAGCCGG
>DATEIF010000205.1:0-2512 GCA_035279205.1 Vineibacter sp. | reverse complement strand
CGGGCGCCGGCGATCATCTTCATCGACGAGCTCGATGCGCTGGGGCGGGTGCGTGGCATGGGTCCGTTCGGCGGCGGCCATGATGAGAAGGAGCAGACCCTGAACCAGCTCCTGGTCGAGCTCGATGGTTTTGATTCATCGGGCATCGGGCTGGTGCTGCTGGCGGCCACCAACCGGCCCGAGATCCTCGATCCGGCGTTGCTGCGCGCCGGCCGCTTCGATCGACAGGTGCTGGTCGACCGCCCCGACAAGCAGGGCCGGATCAAGATCCTGGAGGTGCATCTCAAGAAGGCGAAGCTGGCGGCCGACGTCGATCCGGCGCAGGTCGCGGCGCTGACGCCGGGTTTCACCGGGGCCGACCTCGCCAATCTGGTGAACGAAGCGACGCTACTGGCAACGCGCCGGCACGCCGACGCCGTCACCATGGAGGACTTCAACAACGCCATCGAGCGCATCATCGCCGGGCTTGAAAAGCGCAACCGCCTGCTCAATCCCAAGGAACGCGAGATCGTGGCCCATCACGAGATGGGCCACGCGCTGGTTGCGATGGCGCTGCCGGGCAGCGATCCGGTCCACAAGGTCTCGATCATCCCGCGTGGCATCGGCGCGCTGGGCTACACCATCCAGCGGCCGACCGAAGATCGCTTCCTGATGACCCGCGAGGAACTCCTCGACAAGATGGCCGTGCTGCTGGGTGGCCGCGCCTCGGAGTGGATCTTCTTCCGACATCTGTCGACCGGTGCCGCCGACGATCTGGCGAAGGTCACCGATATCGCGCGGGCCATGGTGACGCGCTACGGCATGTCCGAGAGGCTCGGCCATGTCTCCCTGGAGAAGGACGAACGTTCCTACCTCACGCCCAATCCGCTCGCCGGTGGGCCACGCGAGCGGGACTTCTCCGATGAAACGGCGGCGGCTATCGATGAAGAAGTGCGCCGCATCGTCGACGGCGCCTTCGACCGCACCGTCGCGATCCTGGGCGAGCGCCGGAAGCTTCTGGAACGGGCCGCGCGTCTGCTGCTGGAAAAGGAAACGCTGAGCGCCGCTGAGCTGAAGGCACTGGTCGCGGCCGAAGGTATGCCTGTCGTGGGGGAGGCGGCAGCCTAGCCCGCGGCTCTTGGTGTGGCGAGCCTGTTGCGATAGGTTTCGTGTCACCGATGCAAGCGAGGGCGCAACACCGTGACACTGCACCAGAAAGATACTGAGACTGCGATTGTCCAGACGGCACGGCGCGTGCTGCCGGCCGGTGGTTTCGGCAACATGTCGAGCGAGGCCGTGATCCGCGAAGGCCGCAACGGCCGCGTCTGGGACGTGAGCGGCAACGAGTATGTCGACTTCCTGCTGGGTTCCGGCCCGATGCTGGTCGGCCATGCCCATCCCGACGTCACCAAGGCTGTGCTCGAGCAGGTGCCGCGCGGCACCACCTTCTTCGCCAACAACGAGCATGGCATCCAGCTTGCCGATGCGATCGTCGAGGCAGTGCCGTGCGCCGAGAAGGTGCGCTTCGTGTCGACCGGCTCGGAAGCCGATCTGTATGCCATGCGGGTCGCGCGCGCCTGGCGCAAGCGCGACAAGATCCTGAAGTTCGAGGGTGGCTATCACGGCATGAGCGACTACGGGCTGATGAGCCTGTGGCCGACCCGTACCGGCAATTTCCCGCAAGCGGCGCCGGACTCGGCCGGTATTCCCGCCGCGCTGCGGCAGGAGATGCTGGTGGCGCCGTTCAATGATCTCGAGGCGGCATCGACCTTGATTGCCGAGCACCTCGATGATCTCGCCGGTGTGATCGTGGAGCCGATGCAACGCTCGATCCCGCCACGGCCCGGTTTTCTCCAGGGGCTGCGCGACCTCACGAAACGCCACGGCATCCCGCTGATCTTCGACGAGGTCGTGACCGGCTTCCGCTTCGCCTATGGCGGTGCGCAGGACTATTACGGCGTGACGCCCGACATCTGCACCCTGGGCAAGGTGGTAGGCGGTGGCTTCCCGCTGGCGGCCATCGCGGGGCGCGCCGACATCATGGCGCATTTCGACCGCAGCGCCGTCGGCGAGGCAGGCTTCCTGCCCCAGATCGGCACCTTGAGCGGCAATCCCATTGCGGCGGTCGCCGGACTCGCGACCCTGGAGGTGCTGCGTCGCCCCGGCACCTACGAGCGCCTGTTCGCCACCGGCCGCACCCTGATGGAAGGCCTGCAGACGCGGCTCGACAAGGCCGGGGTCAAGGCGCGTGTGATCGGCGTGCCGCCGCTGTTCGACGTGGTCTTTGCCGATGGCGAGATGCGCGACTATCGCGACACGGCGCGCGGTGACGCCCAGATGATGCGCCGCTTCAACCAGGTGCTGCGCGAGAACGGCGTGTTCAAGGGCGACAGCAAGTTCTACGTCTCGCTGGCCCATGACGAGCGCGACGTCGCCACGACGCTCGCCGCCTTTGACGCCGCCGCCAAGGCACTGGCGGCGTGACACACCTCACCCTGAGGAGCGTCGCGTAGCGACGCGTCTCGAAGGGTGG
>DATEIF010000204.1:0-2736 GCA_035279205.1 Vineibacter sp. | reverse complement strand
CGTCGCCCGGCGACAGATCGCCGACCAGGCCCGCCTTGGTGAAACCGGCGGCCCGCAGGGCGCCCAGCACTTCCATCACCCGGCCGTAGTCGACGGCCTTGTCACCGCGCACGAAGATGCGCTGGTCGGGCTTCTCGGTCTGCACGGCCTTGAGCTTGCTGACCAGATCGTCGACCGAGTACTCGGTGTCGCCGAGGAAGACTTCACCCTTGGCCTTGACGCTCACCACGATCGGCTCGTCCTGGCCCTGGATCGGATCGGCGGTGGTCTTGGGCAGATCAACCGGAACGCCGACATTCATCAGTGGCGCCGCCACCATGAAGATGATCAGCAACACCAGCATCACGTCGACGAACGGCGTGACGTTGATGTCGGCCATGGGTGTGTAGATGCGGCGGCGGAATCGACTGCCGCCGCGCGTCTGCATGGCACCGCCCATCTGCACGGCCATCAGTTCTGCTCCTCGAGCTGACGCGACAGGATGGTGACGAACTCCTGCGCGAAGTTCTCCAGGCGTTGCCCGTAACGACCGATGTCGCTGCTGATCTTGTTGTAGGCCAGCACCGCAGGGATGGCGGCGACCAGGCCCAGCGCGGTCGCGAACAGCGCCTCGGCAATGCCGGGCGCCACGACAACGAGCGACGTGTTCTTGGACGCCGCAATGCCCTGGAACGATGTCATGATGCCCCAGACCGTGCCGAACAGGCCGACGAACGGTGCCGCCGCGCCGGTCGATGCGAGGAACGTCATGCGCTTCTCGATGGTCTCCATCTCGCGCTGCACCGTCACCGCCATGACCTGCTCGATGCGTGCCTGCAGGTTGTGGCGCGCAGCGGCAGTGTTGGCGAGGCCCTTGCTCAGCGAGCGCCGCCACTCGCGCATGGCGCCGGAGAAGATGCTCGACAGCGGTTCCTCCGGCTTGTCGCCGACGCGGTCATAGAGATCGTCGAGCGAGACACCGGACCAGAACGTGTCCTCGAACGCCTCGGCCTTGCGGCGCAGCGCCCGCAGCTTCAGCGTCTTTTCGATGATGATGGCCCACGACCACACCGAGGCCAGCAGCAACAGCACCATGACGATCTGCACCACCGGATGGGCGTGCAGGAACATGCCGACGAAACTGACGTCGATGCCGCCGGTGCCGCTCGCGAGCGTGCCTGCGACAGTTGAACCGGCCCCTGGCGGGGGCGGCACGGGGGCGGACGGCACTGGCGCAGGCGGGGGGGTTGCCTGCGCAAGCTGGGTGAAGGGATCCATTGGGACTCCGCTTGGTTATTTTCCGGTAGCTGTCGAATGTGGCGTCACGGCGGCGCCTGTCGTTGCATTTCCGCAACACGTACAAGGCTTTGGCGAGCCTCACTCACGGATTACCCCGATCTTCGGCGACCAATGTCAGGGCCGAACGGGCATCGGCGGGCAGGCGTACCGGCCGTCCGGCAGCGCTCATGCAGGCCAGCGTCAGTGTCGCATCCGTCAGCAGTGCGCCCGTGCCGTGACCGTCGGCACGCCGCACCTGCTGGACCAGATCCACCGACGCGCCGCGCAGTTCGGCAACGCGCGTGACAACTTCGAGGGCTTCATCAAGCGCGGCCGGCTTGAGGTAGCGGATCGCCAGGCGGGAGACCGTCCAGTTGATCCCGCTGGCCTGCCGCACGGCGGCGAGATCATGCCCGATCTGGCGAAGCATCTCGGTGCGGCCGCGCTCCATGAAGCGCAGGTAGTTGGCGTGATAGACAATGCCGGCGGCGTCGGTGTCCTCGTAGTACACGCGAACCGGCAACACGTGAGCCCGTGGATCCGGCGACGTCACCCCGCATCCCCCGCATCGGGATCGAGCAGGTCGAGCTGCGCGCGCGCCGCGCGCGGCATTTTCAGACCGATATGCCGCCAGCCGCCTTCCGCCAGCATGCGCCCGCGCGGCGTGCGCATCAGCAGGCCAAGCTGCATCAGATACGGCTCGATCACGTCCTCGATGACGTCGCGCTGCTCACTCAATGCGGCCGACAGCGTCTCCACGCCTACCGGCCCGCCGTTGTAGGTCTCACCGATACAGGTGAGATACTTCCGGTCCATCGAGTCGAGCCCGAGCTGGTCGACTTCCAGGCGCCGCAGTGCCTGATCGGCGGCCTTGGCATCGATCGTCGCGGCCCCGGCGACAGCGGCAAAATCGCGCACGCGACGCAGCAGGCGATTGGCGACCCGCGGCGTGCCGCGGCTGCGACGGGCCACTTCGGCCGCACCGTCGTCGGTCAGTATGATCTTCAGCACGCCGGCAGCGCGACGCACGATCGTCTCCAATTCATCGGGCGTGTAGAACTCCAACCGCAGCGGAATGCCGAAGCGCTCGCGCAACGGAGTCGTCATCAGGCCCGAGCGTGTCGTCGCGCCCACCAGAGTGAACGGCGGCAGGTCGATCCGCACCGAGCGTGCCGCCGGCCCCTCGCCGATCATGATGTCGAGCTGGAAATCTTCCATCGCCGGGTAGAGGATTTCCTCGATCGCCGGATTGAGACGATGGATCTCATCAATGAACAGAACGTCACCGCGCTCGAGATTGGTGAGCAGCGAGGCAAGGTCACCGGCCTTGGCGATCACCGGTCCGGAGGTCGCGCGGAAGCCCGCCCCCATCTCCTTGGCGACGATCTGCGACAGGGTCGTCTTGCCCAGGCCCGGTGGCCCGTGGAACAGCGTGTGGTCGAGCGGCTCGCCCCGCGCCCTGGCAGCGGCGATGAACAC
>DATEIF010000203.1:0-10922 GCA_035279205.1 Vineibacter sp. | reverse complement strand
CTGCACGCCTTTCTTGCCCTTTCTTATGCTTTTACAGCAGCTTCTTCTTTTATATGACGTTGCCGCCGTAACATTTTAGCCCCGTCCCGTCGTCGAAACTGGCATACCTGCGCGTCACTAATTTCAGTCAATTGCAGAAGTCTTGCCCCTCCGGTGCAAGAAGAGGAAGATGACTCCCGGGCGGAGCATCCGGACGTGGTCGGAGATATCAAACCCCAGACACCACCGCAGCATCCCGGTGCGAGCAACGTTGTCACCCGGTCCGATAATCTGACTGCCCTGGCGCCGGGCACGCGCGTGGGCAAATACGAAATCGTTGCAATTCTGGGCCAAGGCGGCTTCGGAATCACTTACCGCGCCGTTGACGTCCAGCTCGACCGTCAAGTCGCGATCAAGGAATATCTCCCGACCAGCTTCGCGGTACGCCAGGCCGATTTCTCCGTGCTGCCGCGTTCGACGCAGGTCGCCGAGGATTTCCGCTGGGGTCGCGAGCGTTTCCTGGCCGAGGCACGGACGCTGGCCCGGCTCGGCGACGCTCCCGGCGTTGTCGACGTGTTCGACTATCTGGAGGCTTACGGCACGGCGTACATGGTGATGGCGCTGGTCCGGGGCGAGACTCTGGAAGCGCGCCTCAAGCGCGAGGGCCGCCTACCGCAGCTGGTCGTCGATCAGCTTCTCTATCCGCTGCTCGACGGATTAGAGCAGGTGCACGAAGCGGGCTTCCTGCATCGCGATATCAAGCCCGACAACATCGTGATGGACATCTTAGGCAGGCCGACACTGCTGGATTTCGGCGCATCGCGGGTGGCGCTGCAAGGCCGCTTCAAGGCGCTGACCGCCGTCTACACGCCAGGCTACGCCGCTCTCGAGCAGGTGGCTTCCGGTGAGCAGGGGCCGTGGACCGACATTTATGCGCTAGCGGCAACACTGTACCACTGCATCACCGGCAGGCAGCCACCCAGTGCGATCGAACGCATGGCCGGCGACATCGTCATGCTGCCGGCGGCCGAGGCCGGCAAGGATCGCTACACGACCGGCCTGCTGGCGGCCATCGATGCCGGCCTGTCGCTGAAAGCGGCGGACCGCCCGCAATCGATCGAGGACTTGCGTCGCATTCTCGCGCCATCGAGACGCCCTGCGCCGCCAACCGCGCTGATCCGCGGAATGGAATCGACGGTCAAAGTCGACGTCCAGCCACGGAAACGCCTCAGCCGCCTGTGGCTTGGCGCAGTGGTCGTGGCTGTTTGCCTCGCTGGCGCGGGAGCCTACGTCGTCTTCCAGCCGCCGATCGAAACGCCCGAAGAAGCGGCACGTCGCGCCGAGCAGCAGCGCCAGCACCGCGAGGAGGAGGCCCGCAAGACGGCCGAAGCCAAAGCCAGGGCAGAGAAGGCGGAAGCTGACCGACGGACGGCCGAAGAGGCGCGCGTCAAAGCGGCAGAGGAAGCTCGGCGCAAGGCCGAGGCGGAGCGCCTGGCCGCCGAGGAAACGCAACGCAAGGCCGAGCAGCAGCGCCAGGCAGAGGAGGCGGCCAAGCGGCGCGCCGACGAGGAACGCAGGCGCCAGGAGGCGGAGCGGGCGAAGATCGAGGCCGATCGCCAGGCGGCCGAGGCAGCTCGCACCAAGGCCGCCGAGGAGGCTCGGCGCAAGAGCGAGCAGGAGCGGCAGGCGGCGGAAGCGCAGCGGCGCGCCGAGGAAGAGCGCAAACGGATCGAGGCTGAACAGGCCGCGGCCGCCGATGCCAAGCGAAAGGCAGAAGAAGAAGCCAGGGTCCAGGCCGAGCGGGAGCAAGCGGAGCGGGAAGCCGGACAAAGGCGTGAGCAAGAGGCTGCACGGCGTGCGGCGGAAGAACAAGCCCGGGCACAGGCGGAGGCCAAAGCGAAGGCGGAAGCCGAGGCCAGGCAACAGGCCGAAGCGACGGAAGCCGAGCTCAGGCTGTCCGACGTTGACAGACGCCGGGTAAAGGTGGCGCTGGTCGCACTGGGGTTCAACACGCAGGGGACCGATGGCGTGTTCGGGCCACGCACGCGCCAGATGATCGCGGCATGGCAGAAAAGCCAAGGCTATCCAGAGTCGGGCTACCTGACGGCGCCTCAACTGGCGACGCTGCGGGAGCAGGCGCCGGCTCCTGGCAGGGTCGACGAGAGCCCGAAGCCACGTGAATCCCAGCCTGGGCCGGCCGGCAATACCGTTGCGGCCGCGCGCTGCCGGGCGATCAACGCACGCGCCCAGATCGGCGAGCCGCTGTCGGATGCCGATCTGGCGTTTCTTCGAAGCAACTGCAGGGGCTGATCCACGGAGGGGAGAAAATGTCGACAATCATGCGAGCTCGATGCTTGGGCATCACAGCGTTAGCGTTGGTGGTACCGATGGTCATGTTCGGCTGCGCGCAGAGTCCGCAGCAAGCCGCCGCCCCACCTGCGGCGCCGGCCACGGCGCCGACATTGCCGCCGATCCTTCCTTTCGATCAGGCGGTCGACAACGCCGCCAACGCCGTGCTTGCTGCCAATGCCGGCAGCCCGCGCGTCGTCGTGATCGATCCACTGGTCGATGGCGTCACGGGTGATCAGTCCGCCGCCACCCGCCGCATCGGCGCGCGCATATCGACCCTGATCCGCGAGCGCTATCCCAGCTATCGCATCGTGCCCTTCACGGCCGACACGGTGGCGCAGCAGCCGCTGGTGATGGTCGGAACGTTCACGCCGGTCAACGCCACAAACCAGACGACCGGGCCACGGGTAGCCTATCGCTTCTGCCTCGTGATGGCCGATCTCAAGAGCGGCCGCACGGTGGCCAAGAGCGTCGCTCGTGCGCAGCTCGAGAATGTTGACGCGAGCCCTGCCGCCTTCTTCCAGCAGAGCCCGGTATGGTCGGAGGATTCGGCGATCCGCAGCTATGTGAACACCTGCCAGGGGACCAAGGTCGGCGACCCGATTCCCGAGCAATATGTCCGCGGCATCGAAACCGCTGCCCTGGTGCAGGAGGCCATGGCGCTCTACGAGGCCGGGCGTCTGCAGCAGGCGCTTGCGAAATTCGAGAACGCGCGCGCCGCGGCTGCCGGCGACCAACTGCGCGTCTTCAACGGCCTGTACCTGGTGAACCACCGCTTAGGTCGCGCAGCGGCGGCGACGGAGCAGTTCGGCCAGCTCGTGGACTACGGCCTCGTGCATCAGCGACTGGCCGTCAAGCTGCTGTTCCAGCCCGGATCGACAGCGTTCGTCGCCGGCGAGGGCGGCGGCCAATACCCGATGTGGCTGGGCCAGATTGCCGATCGCACGAGTCAGCGCCAGACCTGCCTCGAGATCCGTGGACACACCAGCACGTCGGGCGCTGCCGACGTCAACGAGCGGTTGTCCGTGCAGCGCGCTCAGGCCGTGCAGGGGCGCCTGACCGTGCTGGCACCGGCGCTGTCAGGCCGCACGACCGCAACTGGCGTCGGCCCACGCGAGGCCATGGTCGGCACGGGGCGCGACGATGCCAGCGACGCGCTTGACCGCCGGGTGGAGTTCCGCGTCAAACCGCAGTGCTGAACCGGCTTGCAACATATCCAGGCCCCCGGCTGCGCAGCCGGGGGCCTGATTGTGCTTTGACGCGGAGACGGTAGCCCGCCGTGATCCTCAGCTGCCTGTCTTCAGGGCGGCGAGGAAGGCGGATTGCGGGATCTCGACATTGCCGATCTGCCGCATGCGCTTCTTGCCCTTCTTCTGCTTCTCCAGCAGCTTCTTCTTGCGCGAAATGTCGCCGCCGTAGCACTTGGCGAGCACGTCCTTGCGCAGGGCGCTGATGGTTTCGCGGGCGATGATGCGGCCGCCGATCGCGGCCTGGATCGCGATCTTGAACAGCTGCTTGGGAATGAGGTCCTTCAACCGTTCGCACAAGGTCCGGCCGCGGCTTTCGGCGTGGCTGCGATGCACGATGATGGACAGCGCATCGACGGTTTCGCCGTTGACCAGGATGGTGACCTTGACGAGGTCACCCTCTTCGTAGCCGGCCATGTCGTAGTCGAAACTGGCGTAGCCGCGCGTCACCGACTTCAAGCGGTCATAGAAGTCGAACACCACCTCGTTGAGCGGCAGGCGGTAGACAACCATGGCGCGCGTGCCGGCATAGGTGAGATCGACCTGCACGCCGCGGCGCTCCTGGCACAGCGACAGCACCGGGCCGAGATACTCGTCCGGCACGATGATGGTGGCCTTGATCCACGGCTCGGAAATCGTCTGGATATGCGCCGGATCGGGATAGTCGGTGGGATTGTGCAGCTCGATCGCGCTGCCGTCGGTCATCGTGATCCGATAGACCACCGACGGTGCCGTGGTGACGAGATCGAGGTCGAACTCGCGTTCCAGGCGCTCCTGCACGATCTCCAGGTGCAACAGGCCGAGGAAGCCGCAGCGAAAGCCGAAGCCCAGCGCCGCGCTGCTCTCGGGCTCGAAGTGGAAGCTCGAGTCGTTGAGCCGCAGCTTGGCCAGCGAATCGCGCAGGTTCTCGTAGTCGCTGGCGTCGACGGGGAACAGACCGCAGAACACCACCGGCACCGACGGCTTGAAACCCGGCAGCGGGAAGTCGGCCGGGCGGCGTTCCTCGGTGATGGTGTCGCCGACCTTGCAGTCCGAGATGGTCTTGATGCCGGCGATGATGAAGCCGATGTCACCGGGCCCGAGATCGCCGACCTCGGCCGGCTTGGGCGTGAAGACGCCGACCTTGTCGATGTCGTAGGCAGCGCCGGTCGACATCATGCGGATCTTCATGCCCTTCTTCAGCACGCCATCGCGCACGCGCACCAGGGTGACGACACCGAGATACGGATCGTACCAGCTGTCGACCAGCAAGGCCTTCAGCGCCGCGGCGCGATCGCCCGACGGGGCCGGCAGACGTTCGACCAGCGCCTCCAGCACGTCATCGACGCCCATCCCGGTCTTGGCCGAGATCGGGATCGCGTTGGAGGCATCGAGGCCGATGACGTCCTCGATCTCCTTCTTCACGCGCTCGGGCTCGGCTGCCGGCAGGTCGATCTTGTTGAGCACCGGGATCAGTTCGTGGCCGGCCTCGATGGCGTGGTAGGCGTTGGCCAGCGTCTGCGCCTCGACGCCCTGGCTGGCATCGACCACCAGCAGCGATCCCTCGCACGCCGCCAGCGACCGGCTCACCTCGTAGGCGAAATCGACGTGGCCTGGCGTGTCCATCAGGTTCAGCACATATTTCCGGCCGTCGCGGGCGGTGTAGTTCAGCCGCACGGTCTGCGCCTTGATGGTGATGCCGCGCTCGCGCTCGATGTCCATGCTGTCGAGCAGCTGGTCGTGGAACTCGCGCGCCTCGATCGCGCCGCACAGCTGGATCAAGCGGTCGGCCAAGGTCGACTTGCCGTGGTCAATATGCGCCACGATGGAAAAGTTGCGGATCTGCGAGAGCTCGGTCATGGCCGGCGGAGGTATCCAAAGCGCGAGAAAGCGGTCCGGGTAGATAGAGGCCAAGCATGTTCCGCGCAACGGCTTCGCAGCGGCTCCGTGCGGCGCGATCTAACCTCTTGATATTGTATACAAATTCGAGACAATTGGACATCCTGGAAACGACGTGGCGGGCCGGCTTCAAGGCGCCGGATCGCTGGTCTTCGTCATCAGGGGCACGGAGTTGTTATGGGTATGCGGCGAAACGTCCTGTTCATTGTCATCGATCAATGGCGTGCCGACGCGCTGGGAGCGGCCGGCAACCCGGTTCTCAAGACTCCCCATCTCGACCAGCTGGCCGCCGACGGCGTGCTGTGTACCCGGCATTTCGTCCAGGCGGCGCCCTGCGGTCCCTCGCGGGCGGCCCTGCTGACGGGCACCTACCAGCACAACAACGGCGTCATGCGTAACGGAACGCCGCTGTCGCGCCGGTTCACCAATCTGGCGCTGGAAAGCCGGCGGCTGGGCTACGATCCGGCCCTGTTCGGCTATACCGACACGACCGTCGATCCGACCGACATGGATCCCCACGACCCGGCGCTCACGACGTACGAGTCGGTGCTGCCGGGCTTCACCACCCAGCTGTACCTGTCGGCCAAGCCGCTGTCCTGGGTCGCGCATCTGCATGCCAAGGGCTACGACTTCCCCATCGATATGGACGAGGTCTATCGGCCGACACCGGACTCTTCCGGCCGTGGCCCGACCTGGGCGCCGGCGCGGTTTGCTGCCGAGCACAGCATCACGGCATTCCTGACCGATAAAGTGCTCGACTACATCTCGGTGCGCCGCGACCAACCCTGGTTCGTGCATGCGGCCTATATCTGCCCGCACCCGCCGTTCATCGCACCCCGGCCCTATCACGATCTCTACGAGCCGGCCACAATGCCGCCGCTGCGCCGCGCCCGGACGCGCGCCGAAGCGGCGCAGCAGCACGCACTGCTGGCGCACTACCTGCGCACCCAGCGGCAATCGAGCTACTTCGTCACCGGCGACGGGCTGGTCAGCGATCTCAGCGACGCCGACCTCGCGCAGTTGCGCGCCACCTACTACGGCATGGTCACGGAAGTCGACGCTCAGGTCGGCCGGCTGATCAATCAATTGAAGGCGTGGGGCCTGTACGACGATACGCTGATCGTCGTGACCTCCGACCACGGCGAAATGCTGGGCGATCACTGGATGCTGGGCAAACAGGGCTACTTCGATGAAGCCTTCCACGTGCCCCTGATCGTGCGCGATCCGCGCCCGGCGGCCGATCCGGGGCGCGGCCGCACGATCGAGCGCTTCACCGAGGCGGTCGACGTCATGCCGACGGTCCTCGAATGGCTCGACCTCGCAGTGCCGCGCCAATGCGATGGCCGGTCACTGCTGGCGCTGGTGCGGGGCCACGACGTCGCGGATTGGCGCCGCGAGGTCCACTGGGAGTTCGATTTCCGCGGCACGGGACCCAATGATGCCGAGGAGGCTCTCGGGTTGCCGATGGATGCCTGCTCGCTCGCCGTGATCCGCGATGAGGCCTACAAATACGTGCACTTCGCCGCGCTGCCGCCGCTCTTCTTCGATCTGGCGGCCGACCCGTACTGCCTCAACGATCTGTCCCGTGACCCCGCCGCCGCGTCGACGATGCTTGCCTATGCGCAGAGGATGCTGTCATGGCGCATCCTCTCCAGCGCGCGTGACATGACGGGCATGATGGCGTCGCCGCAGGGACTCATCGTCCGCGGGTGATATTTCACGTCATCCTGAGCGAAGCGCCTGGGAGCGCGGGCCTCCGGCCCGCATCGGCGCGAAGCGCCGACCACCACAGGTTCACCCTCCGCTTGCGCTACGGGTGATGCGGGCGGGACGCCCGCGCTCCCACGCCTTATTACCCGCGCAGCACGCCACCGGCCTGCTTGGCGACCTGGGCTACGACCTTCTGCGAGATCACCTCGATCTCCTCATCGGTCAACGTCTTGTCGGCCGGCTGGATGGTCACCGACAGAGCCACCGACTTCTTGCCATCGGGCACGCCCTTGCCGGCGTAGACGTCGAACACCTGCGCCGCGGTAATCATGGCGCGATCGGCACCACGGGCGGCGCGCACCAGCGTATCGGCCGGCACCGTACCATCGACGATGAAGGCGAAGTCGCGCTCCAGCGGCTGGAACGGCGACAGCTTCAGCGGCGGACGTGCCTTGCTGGGGCGTGCCTTCGCCGGCGGCACGGCGTCGAGGAACACCTCGAACGCCGCGGCCGGACCGCGCAGGTCGAGCTTCGCCAGCACGTCGGGATGGACCTCGCCGAAGTACGCCAGCGGCTGGTTGCCCAGCAGCAGCGCACCGGACCGGCCGGGGTGGTACCAGGCGGGCGCCTTGGGCTGCGCCGCGAGATTGTCGGTCGGCGCGCCGATGGCGGCCAGCACGGCAAGCGCATCGGCCTTGGCATCGAAGGCATCGACCGGACGCTCCGGGCCGGTCCAGGCGCGCGGCTGGCCTTTGCCGTAGCGCACGCCTGATGCGACCGGACGCTGGCCGGTCGGCGTCGCATCCTTGTACTGCGGGCCGACCTCGAACAACGCCGGGTCCTTCAGCCCGCGCGCCTCGTTGCGACCGCAGGCCTGCAGCAGGTTGGGCAGGATCGACGGCCGCATCACGTCGAGCTCCGGCGCGATCGGGTTGATGACCTTCAGGTCATCGCCGACACCGCCGAACAGATCGGCCAGCACCGAGTGCGTGAACGATGATGTCACGGCCTCGGTCAGACCGCGCACGGCGAGCGCACGGCGCGCCGTGGGGACGCGGCGCTGCTCTGGCGTCCGTACGGGCCGCGATGTCGCGGTCTCGCGCGGCATGGAGATAGCCGGCACATTGTCGTAGCCGTGCACGCGCACGACTTCCTCGACCAGGTCGGCCTCGCCGACGATGTCCGGCCGCCACGAGGGCACGGCTACCGGCCATGGGCCGCTGCCCGACGGCTCGAAGCCGAGCTTGCGCAGGATGTCGAGCTGGGCCGCGGCCGGTACATCGGCACCGCCCAGTGTCCTGGCGCGGTCCGGGCGCAGGTTAAAGCTGCGCTGCCATGCCGGCATGATGCCGCTGGACACCAGCTCGCTGGTCTCGCCGCCGCACAGCTGGAGGATCAAACGCGCGGCAACCTCGGCACCCCACCACACCGACTCCGGATCGATGCCGCGCTCGAAGCGATAGCGCGCGTCGGACTGGACGCCGAGCTTGCGGCCGGTCGCCGACACGGAGATCGGATCGAAATAGGCCACTTCGAGGAACACGTTCGTCGTCGTGTCCGACACGCCGGTGTCCTCGCCGCCCATGATACCGCCGATGCCGTGGATCGCCCTGCTGTCGGCGATGACGGCCATGGTCTCATCGAGCGTGTAGGTGCGGCCATCGAGCGCGAGGACGGTCTCACCCGCCTTCGCCTGACGCATCACCAGGTCGCCCGACACCTTGTCGGCATCGAACACGTGCAGCGGCCGGTTGAGGTCGAACGTCACCAGGTTGGTGATGTCGACCAGCGCCGAGATCGGCCGCAGCCCGATCGCGCGCAGGCGTTGCTGCAGCCATGCCGGGCTCGGGCCGTTCTTCACATTGCGGAAATGGCGGCCGACGACGATCGGGCACGGTGCGCCCGGCTTCACGTCATAGCCGTGTGTCCAGCGCATCGGGCTCTTGTAGGTGCCCGGCACCTTGGCGACATCGGGTTGCTTGCGCCGGCCAAGGCCGGCCGCCTCGAGATCGCGTGCGATGCCGAGCACGCCCAGCGCATCGGCGCGGTTGGGCGTGACCTTGATCTCGATCACCGGATCGTCGATGCCCAGCACCCGTGCCGCCGGCAGGCCGATCGGCGTGTCGGCCGGCAGGTCGATGATGCCGGCATGGTCTTCCGACAGCTCCAGCTCTCGCTCCGAGCACAGCATGCCGTTGCTGTCGACGCCGCGGATCTTGCTCGGCTTCAGGTCGAGGCCGGTGCCGGGGATATGCGCGCCCGAGGGCGCGAACACGCCCTTCATGCCGGTGCGCGCATTGGGCGCGCCGCAGACGACCTGCACGATGCCGCTGCCGGTGTCGACCTTGCACACCCTGAGCTTGTCGGCGTTGGGGTGCTGAACGGCTTCCAGAACGTGGGCCGTGATGAAGCCCTCGAGCTTGGCGGCACGGTCCTCGACCGACTCGACTTCCAGGCCCAGCATGGTGAGCGTGTCGCGGATCTGCGCCACCGACGCCGTGGTGTCGAGATGCTCCTTGAGCCAGGAGACCGTGAACTTCATCGGCTGAGCCCTCCCGTGAGGCTCGGAACGTCGAGCGCCGAGAAGCCGTAGTGGCGCAGCCAGCGCAGATCGGAGTCGAAGAACGTGCGCAGATCCGGGATGCCGTACTTCAGCATCGCCACGCGCTCGATGCCCATGCCGAAGGCGAAGCCCTGGTAGATCTCGGGATCCAGCCCGCAGTGGCGCAGCACGTTGGGATGCACCATGCCGCTGCCCAGGATCTCCAGCCAGCTGTCGCCGGCGCCGATCCGCAGCTCGCCGCCCTTCCACGAACAGCCGATATCGACCTCGGCCGACGGCTCGGTGAAGGGGAAGTAGGAAGGACGGAACCGCACCGGCACGTCGTCGACCTCGAAGAAGGCGCGACAGAAGTCGGTGAGGCACCCCTTGAGATGACCCATGTGCGTCGTGCGGTCGATCACCAGGCCTTCGACCTGGTGGAACATCGGCGTGTGGGTCTGGTCGCTGTCGGTGCGGAAGGTGCGACCGGGCACGATCACGCGCAGCGAACCACCGTCGGCCAGCATCTTCTGCACGCGCTTGTCGAGCATGGTGCGCGCCTGCACCGGCGAGGTGTGGGTGCGCAGCACCATCGGCATGCCGTCGGCCCGCGGCGGCAGGAAGAACGTGTCCTGCATCTGCCGCGCCGGATGGTCGGGCGGGAAGTTCAGCGCTTCGAAGTTATGCCAGTCGTCCTCGATGTCGGGCCCTTCGGCCCAGACGAAGCCCATCTCGCCGAAGACGGCGCAGATCTCGTCGATGGTCTGGCCGATCGGGTGCAGCGTGCCCATGCGGTCGGGCCGCACCGGCAGGCTGACGTCGAGACGCTCCGCTTCCAGGCGTGCCGCCAGCGCCGTGCGGTCGATCTCCGCCTTGCGCGTATCGAGCGCGGCGGCGATTTCATCTTTCAGCGTGTTGACCGTCTGGCCGAACGCCTTGCGCGCATCCGGCGGCAAGGTGCCCAGGGTCTTCATCAACCCGGTGACGCGGCCGTTCTTGCCCAGCGCCGCCACCCGCGCCGCATCGAGCGCACGCGCGTCGGCCGCCGCGGCCACTGCCGCCAGCGTCTCGGACCGGATCGTCGACAGATCGTCCATCGTCGTTCTCGCCGTTCAGTTCATGTCATTCCGAGCGAAGCGAGGAATCTCCCGCGAACGGAGTTTCCCTTTCGAGGAGATCCCTCGCTACGCTCGGGATGACGGGTGGTTCATCACGCC
>DATEIF010000202.1:0-6667 GCA_035279205.1 Vineibacter sp. | reverse complement strand
GGTTTGCGACCTGTTCGTTCCCACCGAACACACGCATGCATTCCCCGACCATCGAGCGACCCAGCCTGGCTTGCTGTATTGCCTGCCGATCATGTCGGTCTTCGCATGGACAGTGGCCGTCGTGCCACTGGGCATTGCGCGGTCCGCCATCTCGAGTTTCGGGGCTTTGGCCGGCCGCAAGGTTCGTGCCGGCGCCACAGTGCCTCTCGCCGAGCGTGAAATTGTGCAGGATGGCGTGGGACGCGCCGAGACCTTGCACGCCGCGGCGCGCTCCCTTCTGATCGAGGCCATGGGCGAGCTGATGAGAGCCACCGACGCCGGCGGTGACCGGCTGATTAGGGCACGCGCCCTTTTCCGCGCGGCGTGCACGTTTGCCGCCGAGAGTGCGGTGCGTGTCGTGGATTCGCTGGCGGCATCGGCTGGCGCGGCCGCGATCTCCGAAACGTGCGCCTTGGAACGCTGCGTGCGCGATGTTCAAGCGGCGGTGAAGCACGTCGCCATGAGCCCCAACAACTACGTCGTTGCGGGCCGTGTCTGCCTCGGCAAGGAGCCCGGAACAACGCGGTTCTGATCATGCCTCAACTTGTTTTGCACGGCACGTCATGGGTAGGCGTTGAGCGCGAGGCGTCCAGAACCGAACGCCTCGCCAATGTCCTCATCCACTGGTGAACGCCCAGCCACGCGCTCGATGTCGACAGATGGCGTGCACGCCGATGCGCCACGTACTCCCTGCCTTCGGCGGGGAGAACGGTTCGAACCGCTATGCCGCCGCGACCTCGCCGGCCGCCTTGCGGGTGGCCTGCACCGCCTCACGCGCTGCCTTGGCCATCAGGCCGCTGTCGTTGGCGATGGTGACGAAGCGGAAGCCCTTCTCGATCATACGCGCGGCGTACGCCGGCGTGCCGTTGTGCAGGCCGGCGAACTGGCCGCGCTTCTTGGTCGCCGCCAGCAGCTTGTCATAGATCGCCAGCACCTGTGGCTCGTCGCGGTCGAGCATCGGCTTCAGGCCGAGCGACAGGCCAAGATCGCTGGGACCGACATAGATGCCGTTGACCCCGGGCACGTCGAGGATGGCGTCGATGTTGTCGATCGCCTCCTGGGTCTCGATCATCGGGATCACCAGCACTTCGTCGTTGGCGGTCGCCTGGTAGGGCGTGGCCTCGCCGTAGGCACCGGCGCGGATCGGGCCGTTGCTGCGTTTTCCCTTGGGCGGGTAGAGGCTGTAGGAGACCAGCGCCTTGGCCTCGGCCGCGGTGTTGATCATCGGACAGATCACGCCCCAGGCGCCGCCGTCGAGGACCTTGCCGACAATGCCGGGCTCGTTCCACGGCACGCGCACCAGCGGCGTCACGGGATGGCGGTCCATGGCCTGGAAGCAGTGCACCATCGACAGGTAATCCTGCACGCCGTGCTGCATGTCGACCGTCACGCTGTCCCAGCCGCACTGCGCCATGGTCTCGGCCGAGAAGCCGTTGGGGATCGCCAGCCAGCCGTTGACGCAGGCCTTGCCTGCCTGCAGGCGCTGTTTCAGCTTGTTCGCCATGTCGCGTTTCCCTTTCTCGTGATCCGGCAGCCGAAATTAGCCCGGCGCTCTGCCTCAATGCCATCGCCGATTGATGGGTCGACGTCCGATCTCCTATGCAATCACTGCCTTGCTGTGCGCTGCAACGCACCGCGATCAGCGTCGCCGGTCGCCGTCGAAACCGCGTCCGATTGCGCGTCCGAGGCTTTGTGCCGCGGCGCGCAGGGCCGGCAGGCACTGGCGTGCGATCACCTCGGCCGTCGCCATCCGAGGCAGGTAGACGACGTTCAGGCAGGCCACGGCGCGGCCATCGACCAGCACCGGCGTGGCGATGGCGCCGACACCCGGCGGAATCGAGATGTCGCGCACACCGTAGCCGCGCGCCCGGGTGCGGGCGATTTCGTGTTCAACGGCTGCGCGCTCGGCAGGATCGGTGCGCGCGGCCATGATCCGCTGGCGCTCCGCATCATCGCACCACGCGAGATAGGCAAAGCCCGAGCCGGAATTGAAGATCGACGACATCATGCCGGCGTAGCGCCGGTTGATGTTGAGGCCGGAATGGCCGCGGTTGGACGTCAGCACGATCATGGACTCGCCGCTGCGCACCATCAGGTCGGACGGCCAATGGATGCGGCGCATCAGGCGCCGCAGCTGCGGCTGGGCGATCGCGGCCAGCCAGGCGTCGTAGTCGAAGGCTGACGACAGGACGGTGACGCGCGGACTGACGTCGTAGCGCCCGTTCGGACCGGTATGCGCGATATAGCCGGCACCCTCCAGGGTCTCCAGCAAGCGGATCACCGTGGCGCGCGGCAAGCCGACCGCCTGCGCCAGCGCGGCAACCGATCCGGCCTGCCCCTGGTTGACGGCGGCCAGCACATCGAGCCCACGCAGCAGGGCACGCACCGGCTCGAAGGTGGGTCCGGCGTTACCCGGTCGCCGTCTGCTGGATGCGCGAGAGATGTTCACCAGGTGAACACTAAGGCAATCCCATCGCTAGGCAACCGGTGGCGGCTGTGAAAAATGGTGCACTGAAACCGAAGAAAATTATCGCCGATGGGGTGTGCCAGATGCGCCGGACGTTGTTGATTGGCTTTCTCGCCGCGCTGGGCATGGCGCCGACCATGGTATTGCCGGCCGCGGCACACGACGACTATCCCAACAAGCCGGTGCGCATCCTGGTGGCCTATGCGCCCGGCGGCTCGGCCGATATCATGGCCCGCCTGCTCGCACCGCCGCTGGGCCGGGTGCTGGGCACCACGATCGTGGTCGACAACAAGCCGGGCGGTGGCGGGATTGTCGGCAGCGAGGCCTGCGCGCGGGCGCCCGCCGACGGCTACACGATCTGCTTCGGCTCGACGACGACGCACTCGATCCTGCCGTTCCTGCATGGCGGCAAGCTGCCGTTCGATCCGCTCAAGGATTTCACGGCGCTGACCCTGGTGGGCACGCAGCCCAACGTCATTGCCGTCAATCCCAAGGTGCCGGCCACCACGATGGCCGAACTGGTCGCCTGGGCCAAGAAAACGTCGGGCGTCGGCTACGCCACGGCCGGCATCGGCACGTCCAACCACCTGATCGGCGCCTATCTCAACAAGGAGCTCGGCCTCGATATCGCCCATGTGCCCTACCGCAGCGGCGGTCTTGCCACGGGTGCCGCCGTTGCCGGCGAGGTGCCGATGGTCATCGACCAGATTTCGACCGTGCTGCCGTTTCTCAACGGCGAGAAACTGAGAGCCATCGCGGTCACCAGCCCCAAGCGCTCGCAGCTGTTGCCCGACGTTCCGTCCATTACCGAGGGTGTCCTGCCGTCGATCAAGTTCGATTCCTACCAGGCCGTGTTCGCGCCGGCCGGCGTACCACCGCAGATCGTGCGCAAGCTGAATGACGCGATCCGCACCGCGCTGGCGGATCCCGAGATCCGCAAGCGCCATCTCGAGCTTGGCATCGAGCTGGTGCTGAATTCGTCCGAGGAATTCACCGCCTGGCTGCGCGAGACAGCACCACGGTGGCAGGAGCTGGTCGCGCTCTCCGGCGCCAAGGTCGAGTAGCGACCATGATCCGCATTGCATCAGATATCGGCGGCACGTTCACCGACCTGGCGCTGGAGCGCGACGGCCGCATCTTCAGCACCAAGCTGCCGACCACACCCGGCCAGCCCGAGGAAGCGGTGATAGTCGGCCTCCAACAGCTGCTGGCCGAAACGGGAACCCGGCCGGCGGAGATCGGGCTGTTCATCCACGGCACGACACTGGCAACCAACGCCGTGATCGAGCGCAAGGGCGCGCGCACCGTGTTCGTGGGAACGGCGGGTCACACCGATTCGCTGGAGATTGGTCTCGAGAACCGTTTCGATCAGTACAACCTGAGCATCGAAAAGCCGCGGCCGCTGGTACCGCGGCCGCGGCGCCTGGGCCTGCGCGAGCGCATTGCCGTCGACGGCGCAGTGATCGACGCGCTCGACGACGCCGAGTTGGCTCGCCTCGAGGCCTTCGTCCGCGACACGAACGCAGAAAGCGTCGCGGTCTGCCTGCTGCATGCCTATGTCAACGATAGTCACGAACGGCGGGTCGGTGCCCATTTGCGCAAGGCCCTGCCGGGTGTATCGGTGTCGCTGTCGAGCGAAGTCTCACCGATCGCTGGTGAATACGAGCGCGGTACCACGGTCTCGGCCAACGCCTATGTGCAGCCGCTCATCGCGCGCTACCTGGAGCGCCTGCAGGCGCGGCTTGTCGCCCTGGGCGTCGGCGCGCCCGTCCTGGTGATGATGTCCGAGGGCGGCCTCACGTCGGTGGAGACCGCCTGCCGTTTCCCGGTGCGCCTGATCGAGAGCGGGCCGGCCGGCGGCGCACTGCTGGCCGCCTCGATCGGCCGGCGATTGGGCATCGACCGGCTGTTCTCGTTCGACATGGGCGGCACCACCGCCAAGATCTGCCTGATCGATGACGGCACACCGCAATTCGAGACGTCGTTCGAGGTCGATCGCGCCTATCGCTTCCGCAAAGGCAGCGGCCTGCCGCTGCGCATCCCCGTGGTCGACCTGGTCGAGATCGGCGCCGGCGGTGGTTCCATCGCGCACGTCGATTCACTGGGCTCCATCCGCATCGGCCCCGAGAGCGCCGGCAGCGAGCCGGGACCGGCCTGCTACGGCAACGGCGGCACGCAACCCACGGTGACGGATGCCGACTTGGTGGCCGGCAAGATCGATCCGACGCGCTTCGCCGGTGGATCGCTGCGCCTGGATCCCCAGGCGGCCGCCGACGCCATTCGCGCCCATGTCGGCAAGCCGCTGGGCCTGCCGGACGTGGGAGCGGCTGCGGCCATCGGCGAGATGGTCGACGAGAACATGGCCAATGCCGCGCACATACACGCCACGGAAAAGGGTAAGGACATCGCCGCCTACACCATGGTCGCCTTCGGCGGCGCAGCGCCGCTGCACGCTTTGCGTGTTGCCGACAAGCTCGGCATCGACCGCGTCGTCATTCCGCCCAATGCCGGCGTCGGATCGGCGGTCGGTTTCCTGGTATCGCCAGTGTCCTATACGACACGACGCACGCACTACATGCGGCTGGCCGACATGGACCCCACCGTCGTGCGCCGCACGCTGGAGGAGATGCAAGCCGACGCCGAGATCCAGGTCCGCTCCGCTGCCGCCCATGGCGTGCTGACGCAGGAGTGGAAGGCCTTCATGCGCTATGTCGGCCAGGGCCACGACATCACCATCGATCTGGAGGGCACGCCGGATGAGATCACCGCCGACGGCCTGGCCGAGCGGCTGACGGCGCGTTTCGAGGCCGCTTACCGCCACCAGTTCGGGCGCACGCTCGACGGCAACGCCATCGAGATCGTCGGCTGGGCCTATAAGCGCGCCATCCTGCGGCGCGATGCCGAGACGATTTGGTCGGCACCGCAAGAGGCGACCACGACGAACACCGAAACGCAGCGAACCGTCTACGATCCGACGATTGGCGCATCGAGCACCGCGCGGCAGATCGATCGCGCCGCCATGACCGCGGAGGCGAGGCTCGGCCCGGCGCTGATCGTCGAACCACAAACGACGATCTTCGTGCCGGACGGATTTGAAGCCTGGCGCGATGACAGCGGCTGTATCGTCATCCAACGCTGTGCGCAGCGCGCCACGGCGAACGCACCGTTGACCGACCTTGCCCACCAGATCATGTGGAACCGCCTGCTGTCGGTGGTCGAGGAGCAGGCACAGGCGCTGATGCGCACGTCCTTCAGTTCGGTGGCGCGCGAAGCCGGCGACCTGTCCGCCGGCGTGTTCACGCCGGACGGCCGCATGATCGCACAGGCCGTCACCGGCACGCCGGGCCACGTGAACTCGATGGCCCAGTCGGTGTTCCATTTCCTCAAGGTCATTCCGCAAGAGCGCTGGCAGCCGGGCGATGTCGGCATCACCAACGATCCGTGGAGCGGCACCGGACACCTCAACGATTTCTGTGTGGTCACTCCCGCTTTCCGTGGCGGCTGCCTGATCGGTTTCTTTGCCTGCACGACCCACATCATGGATGTCGGCGGACAGGGCGCAGGCTTCGACGGCCGCGACATCTGGCAGGAAGGCCTGCGCATTCCGATCATGAAGTTGATCGAGGCCGGGCGACTGGACGACAAGCTGGTGTCGGTCATCGCCACCAACGTCCGCCTGCCGCAACAGGCGATCGGCGACATCATGTCCCTGGTGGCGGCGAACCACACCGGGTGCGTCGGATTGGGCCGCATGTGCGATGAGTTCGGCATGGCCGATATCGGCGCCCTGGCGCAGTACATCTTCGAGCGCTCGACCGCCGGCATGCGCGCCGCGATCGAGCGACTGAAGGCGGGCACCTATCGCGCCGAGCTGCAGATGGATGGCGTCGAACGGCCCATCCGCCTGGTCGCCGACATGACGATCGGCGATGGCGCCATCCACGTCGCCCTGTCAGGTGACCTCGCGCCATCGGCCAGGGGGATCAACGTTCCCTACTGCTATACCGATGCCTATGCCAGCTACGGCGTGCGCTGCCTGGTCGGGCCGGAAATCCCCAACAACTTTGCCTCGCTGGCGACCGTGCGCATCGAGGCGCCTGTGGGATCCATCCTCAACGCCGTCGATCCGGCGCCGGTCACGTCGCGACACATGATCGGCCA
>DATEIF010000201.1:0-9268 GCA_035279205.1 Vineibacter sp. | reverse complement strand
TGGGCCGATATCCGGCGCGAGGGCCTGGTCGATCCGGCCGCACCGCTGCCTGGGGGCACGGCATGAGCGGCCCCGTGATCGACGCGCACCAGCATTTCTGGGACCCGGCGCGCGCTCTTTATCCCTGGATGGCGGATGCCGCGTTGGCGCCCATTCGTCGCGCCTTCGGGCCCGACGACTTGGCGCCGCTGCTGGCGGCCAACGGCGTCGATGCCAGCATCGTCGTGCAGTGCCGCTCATCGGTCGAAGAGACCGAGGGGTTCCTGGCCATCGCGGCCGCAACACCGTTCGTCGCCGGCGTGGTGGGCTGGGTCGATCTGACGGATCCCGATGTCGGCGCTCAGCTCGACCGGCTGCAGCGCCGACATGACGGCGGCAAGCTGGTCGGCATCCGCCACCAGGTACACGACGAAGTCGATGCCGACTGGCTGACGCGTGCCGATGTGCGGCGCGGGCTTGCCGCGGTGTTCGACCGGGATCTCGCCTACGACCTGCTGGTGCGCAGCCGCGAGCTGCCCGCCGCAACCCTGGTGGCGCGTGATTTCGCGCACGGCCGCTTCGTGCTGGATCATGTCGCCAAGCCGCCGATCGCCGCGGGCTTCGATCAGACATGGGCCGACCGGCTCGCCGCGCTGGCCGAAAGCCCCAACGTCTGGTGCAAGATCTCCGGTCTGGCGACCGAGGCCGATTGGCAGGACTGGGACACCGCGCGCCTGCAACCGTACATCGCGCACGCCGGGCGCTGCTTCGGCGCCGACCGCCTGATCTACGGGTCGGACTGGCCGGTCTGCCTGCTGGCCGGCAGCTATGATCGCATCAAGGCGGCCGCCGACACCTGCCTCGCCGCCCTGGGCGCAACGACCCTCGACAAGGCGCGTGGCGCCAATGCCGTGCACGCCTATCGGCTCACGATCGGAGACCCCGGATGCTGATCGGACTTGACCCCTTGCTGGGCCCGGACCTGCTGCATGCCCTGCGTGCCATGGGCCATGGCGACGACATCGTGCTGGCCGACGCCAACTTCCCGGCCCACGCGGTGGGACGTCGCGTCATCCGCGCCGACGACTGCGATCTGCCACGCATGCTGGCCGCGGTGTTGAAAGTGCTGCCGATAGACCAGATCGAACCGGCCGCCGCCGTGGGCATGGAGGTGGTGAACGACACGGCACGGCGTGAACCGATCCATGCCGACATCGAGCGCCTGCTGGCCGCGCATGCACAGCCTCGCACCAGCCTGGCTTTGATCGAACGCCATACGTTCTACGCCCGCGCGCGCAGCGCTTTCGCTGTCGTCGCCACGGCCGAGCGTCGCTTCTACGGCAACGTCATCCTGCGCAAGGGCACGGTCGCACCCTGAGCCGCCATCCGGCCGTCGTCATCCGAACGTGACGCTGGTGATCGTCCTGAACCAGTCCTTGGCATGGCGTGCCTGCTCGGCGCGGTGCGATCGCGCGCTGCCAAGCGGACAGTTGGTCCCGACGCTCTCGACCTCGGTGAGCTGTCCGTTGCGCGGGCGATAGACACCGGCGACGGAAATGCCGTAGTCGGGCGCCACCAGACTGTAGCTGGTGTTGAAGATCCGGTGATCCGCCGGCGGCAAGCCCCGCACCAGGCTCGCGATCGCGGCGGCGCAGATCTTGGCCTGGCTGCTGGCCGCGAACGCCGATTTCGGCAAGGCGCCCGCGATGGCGGCGTCGCCGACGACGTGGATGTCGGGCTGCAGGCGCGACTCGAACGATACGGGATCGACCGGACACCAGCCGGTCCGATCGGCAACGCCGGCGAGCCTGGCGATCACGCCAGCCTTCTGGGGTGGAATGATGTTCGCAACATCGGCGCGGTGACGGCCGCGGTCGGTCCGGATGATCTTCGCTGCCGGATCGACATCGCTGACGGCACCACCGGATGAGAGCGGGACCCACTCCAGGATGCCGGGATAGAGATCCTGCCATGCCGCCTGGAACAGGTGCTGGTGGGCGAAGGAGTCCTTGGCATCGAGAATGATCAGCTTGGCGCGCGGTTTCCTGGTTTTGAGAAAGTGCGCGATGAGGCTTGCTCTTTCGTAGGGCGCCGGGGGGCATCGGAACGGATTGGCGGGTACCGAGATGACGACCAGCCCGCCGTCATCCATGGCGTCAAGCTGACGACGCAGGAGCACTGTCTGCGGCCCCGCTTTCCACGCATGCGGCATCAGGTCGACCGCGGCGGCGCCATAGCCCGTAATGGCGCTGAAACGCAGGTCGATGCCCGGCGCCAGCACCAGGCGCGTGTAATGCAGTGCCGAACCATCGCGCAGTCTCACCAGGCGCGTCCGCGGATCAACCGCGACCGCATCCTGTTGCACGACGGCAATACCGTCGCGCTTCAAGGCGTCGTAGCCGAATTGCTGCGCGTCCATGCCGCGCAGGCCCGCGATCACTTCGTTGCTCGATGGGCAGGCGGTAAAGCGCGCATTGGGTTCGACCAGGGTAATGGCAAGGCGCTCGGACTGACGGCGCAATTCGCGCGCGCATGTCGCGCCGGCAAACCCGCCGCCGACGATCACGATCGCGGCCGCGGGCCGCGTCAGCACGCGCGGCGCACCGATGAAGGGCGCACCGATGCTCGTAAGGCCATTCATAACGGTCCGGCGATGGGCGTCGCTCCGCATGATCTCGTTCATGTCGGGCCGTCCCACAGCAGCGCTGCGCCGTGGATGGTCAGTCGTGCCATGTCGGGCCTCGTGGATGGTGGTAGGGGCACGCTAGGCCGCAGCTGTCGCAGAACGTTGTCTCGCGGCGTTCCTGTTTGTCGCTGACTGTCGCGATCCGGCCATTTGACACACATTGATACAAATGCCGGGAGGGCCGGCTGAAGGCAGGCCCGCACCGGATCACGCGGCATCGGTACGACGCAGAGCGACCACGGTCTGCGCGTCTGGGCCTTGGTGCATGACCCAGACGTCGACCGGTCGGCGGCGGCCGCGCACCGTGAGGCTCATCGGGCTGCGCTGGCAGATATCCAGGCCGATATTGACCGGCGCCTGTCGGCAGGCGGCGCGCATCACGTCATCCGACACCACCAGCGACGCACCCAGCTGGCGTGTCGCGCGCTCCAGCCGGCTCGCGACATTGACGGCGTCGCCCAGCACCATCAGCTTGGCGCGCCGATCATCGCCGCTGTTGCCGATCATGGCCTCGCCGACATGCAGGCCGATGCCGATGCGCACAGGCTGCGCCTGGCGCGCGTTGCTCTCGTGGTTCCAGCGCGCCATCTCACCCAGCATCGCCATCGCGCAGCGCAAGGCACGGACCGTGTCATCCGGCGCGGCCCACATGCCGCCCCATACCGCCATAACGCCATCCCCGATGTAGTCATCGATGCCGGCGCCGTGCGCGGCGATGACACGCGCCATCCGCCGATGGAACTCGCCCAGCAGGTCGATCGTCGCGGTCGGCGTGAGGTCCTCGCACAGCCGCGTGAAGCCCACGATATCGGCGAACAGCACGGTCACCCGGGCCTGGCGCGGAACGTCGAACGCGGCCGGATCGACCGCCGCCTGGCGCGCCAGCAGCGGCGGAACGAAACGCGACAGTTTGTCGTCGATGCCGGCGTGGATCGGCAGATCCGCGCGGCGTATGGCTGATCTCAGCATCTGGGCACCCGCTATGTTGAGGAGGACGTCGCTGGTTCCTGGACGCCCTGATCCTGCCGTGCGGCTGTGACAGGACTTTGCCGCCGAACCCATAAAATTGTCGCGGAGTACGACGGATCGGCGTGGCGACAAACTTTGATACAGTTTAACCGGCGCGTTGCCGGGCTCGCCGTGGTAGCTTCAGGCTGCGAGAGAAAACGCGATGGAATCCACACCTCACGTTGCCGTCGTCGACGATCATCGCGACATTCGCGAGCTCGTCGGGCGTTACCTGACCCAGAACGGCTATCGCGTCAGCGTTGCCGAAAGCGCTGCTGCATTCCGCCGCCTTCACGAGCGCAGCGCCTTCGATCTGGTCGTGCTCGACATCATGATGCCGGGCGAAGACGGCCTGCAGCTCTGTCGCCATCTGCGTGCGACCGCCGATGTACCCATCATCCTGCTGACCGCCGTCATCGAGGACACCGACCGCATCATCGGCCTGGAGATGGGCGCCGACGACTACCTCACCAAGCCGTTCAATCCGCGCGAGTTGCTGGCCCGCATCCGCGCCGTTCTGCGGCGCGCCAACAGCCTGCCGCCGCGCCAGCAGCGCCGGCCGGTCGATGCCGTGCGCTTCGATCGCTGGACCTTCGAGGTCGGTCGCCGCGAGCTGGTGGGCGCCGACGGCGTCGCCGTGCCGCTGAGCACCGCCGAATTCCGCCTGCTGCACGTCTTTCTCGATCACCCCGGCCTGGTGCTGTCACGCGAGCAGCTGCTGGATCTGACGGTGGGCAGGGCCGCCGACGTGTTCGATCGCAGCATCGACAACCAGGTCAGCCGGCTGCGCAAGAAGATCGAGATCGACCCCAAGAATCCCGCACTGATCAAGACGCACTGGGGCGGTGGTTACAGCTTCGAGGCCGACATATGCGCGGCGTGATCCGACGCCTGCTGCCGATCAGCCTCACCGGCCAGATGGTGGTGCTGCTGCTGGCTGCGCTGGCGTTGTCGCAGGCCATCGCGTTCGTCGTCTTCAGCGACGAGCGCACCAGCGTGCTGAAGGGTGCCGCCAAGGAAGAATTCCTGGTGCGCAGCGCATCGACCGCACGGCTGCTCGAGGCGACGCCGCCCGAGCTGCATGCGGAGATCCTGCGCGCCGTCGGTACCAGCTACACGCGCTACTGGGTGGCGACCGGCACCACCGAGGACACCAGCCTGTGGATGCGCCAGGCCTGGAGCCAGCTGGCGGAAGGATTGACGGTCAGACCGAAACCGGGCCATCCGTTGCCGCCCGACGCCGCGGCCCAGTCGTCGTGGATCGCCACCGCCGCGGCGGCGACAAACGTCGGCGCCTGGCGCGTTCTGCCGGCGCACATATGGTCATTCACGCGCCCGGCGCGGTTTCTCTATCTCGAGGAAGCCAACGCGATGGGCCTGACGGTCGAGATCGGTGACGGCCGCTGGCTGAATGCCTTCTTCGCCAAGCGGCTGCCGTCGAGCTGGTCGTCACAGTCCTACCTGTCGCTGGGGCTCACGGCACTGGCCCTGTCGCTGATCGCCGTCATTCTGGCGCGGCGCATCGCACAGCCGTTGCGGCAGCTGGCGCAGGCGGCCGAGGGGCTGGGCCGCGGCGAGCAGGTCGAGCCGGTGCCCGAAAGCGGGCCCACCGATGTCCGCCGCACAGCCGAAGCCTTCAATCGCATGCAGACGCGACTGCGCCGTTTCGTGGAAGATCGCACGCGGATGCTGGCCGCCATCGGCCATGACCTGCGCACGCCGCTGACGTCGCTGCGCTTGCGCGCGGAGTTCGTGTCCGACGAGGAGACGCGGGAGAAGCTGCTGGGCACGGTCGAGGAGATGCAGACCATGACCGAGGCCACGCTGGCGTTCGCGCGCGAGGACGCCAGCGGCGAGGCCACGCGGACCGTCGATTTTCCGGCCCTGCTGGAGAGCCTGTGCGCCGACCTGGCCGATCTCGGCTGGAATGTGACCGTGGCCGAGACCGGGCCGATGGCCTATCGCTGCCGGCCGGACGCGCTGCGCCGCGCGCTGCGCAACCTGATCGAGAACGCCGTGCGCTACGGCGGCGAGGCGCGCGTGGCGCTTGCCCAGACCGCCGACGGCCTGGAGATCACCATCGACGACGATGGGCCCGGCATCCCCGACCAGGACCTCGAGCGGGTGTTCCAGGCCTTCGTGCGGCTGGAGCATTCGCGCAACCGCGAGACCGGCGGTGTCGGCCTGGGCCTGTCGATCGCCCGCAGCATCGTGCGGGCCCACGGCGGCGATGTCGTGCTGGCCAACCGGCCGGACGGGCTGCGCGCCACCATCCGCCTGCCGCGCGTGGGCTGATCCAGCGGCTCGCTATTGAGCCCGGACCCACAGCATGGGTCCGCTGGCATCCATCATCTCGAACCGAGAACCGCTCAAGAACCGGACCTGTGCGTTGATCGGACTGTTCATCGCCACGATGGGCCGGATCGGATAGCAGGCGCCGTAGCGGCAATCCTGCTTGGGATCATAGTCGTAGTAGATCAATGACAGGGTGCCGAGATCGGGTGACAGCTGGTAGGTACCGACATAGTTCTGCGTCAGCCCGGGTATGACCATCTGCTGCCGGAAGCGGCCGTCTGGACTGAACTGGAAGAAGAAGGCGTGGGACTGCTGTCCGTCGCTGCGATACGCCGCGTAGCTCCAGACCCCGACGATGGGATTTTGCTGCGCCGACGCCGCCGGCATCAGGGCCAGCAAGCCCGCGACGAGGATCGCCAGTCCGTACAGATATCGTTTCATGCTCCCGATTCGGCACGCGCACATCCCGGCTGTACATGCAAATAAGTTTGGTCTCCATTCGGCAGTGGAATGGCGCGGCACGGTGGTCCCGTGCGAGCATCCGGCCAGCGCGCCACCGTGCCTGCCCAGGGAGTACACATGCCCGCCAGCCTTCCGCGCCGCCGCATCGGCCGCACCGCCATCGAGGTCACCGAACTGGGTCTCGGTGGCGCGCCCATCGGCGGGTTCCGTGTCACCATTCCCGACGCGCAGGCCGTGGCGCTGGTGAACACAGCCCACGACGCCGGAATCAATTTCTTCGATACCTCACCCTTCTACGGCTACGGCCGCAGCGAGTTGCGGATGGGTGCGGCGCTGCGCGAAAGGCCGCGCGACAGCTACGTGCTGTCGACCAAGATCGGGCGCGTGATGCGCACCCTGCGCCCCGGCGAGGTCGTGGCGGACCTGCGGCCCAACTGCCTGCCGGGCTTCGCCCCGACATTCGACTATTCCTACGATGGTGTCATGCGGTCGCTGGAGCAGTCGCACCTTCGCATGGGCATCGCCCGGATCGACGTCGTGCTGATCCACGATGTCGACTTCTGGACGACGCAGGACCGCGCCGTGCTGGAGCAGCGCTTTCGCACCGTCATGGAGAGCGGCTTCCGTGCCCTGGACGATCTGCGCCGCGCCGGCGTGATCGGCGCCATCGGCATCGGGCTGAACGAAGCGGACACCAGCTTGCGTTTCCTGCAGGCCGGCGACTTTGACTGCATCCTGCTGGCCGGCCGCTACACGCTTCTGGAGCAAGGCGCGCTGGCCGAATTCATGCCGGCATGCGCCCAGCGCGGCGTATCGGTGATCCTGGGCGGCCCCTTCAACTCGGGTATCCTCGCTGGCGGCGTCAAGCCCGGCGCAACCTATGACTACGCCAGCGCGCCGCCGGCGATCCTCGAGCGGGCGCAACGGATCGAGGCGGTCTGCGACCGGCACGGCGTCCCGCTGGCGGCCGCGGCGCTGCAGTTCCCGCTGGCGCATCCGGCCGTGTGCTCTGTCATCCCCGGTGCGCTCAGTGTCGCGGAAGTCGAGCAGAATGTCGGGCACATGCAGCGCCGCATCCCGCCTGACCTGTGGGCCGAGCTGGTTCGCGACGGTTTGCTCGACGCGACCGCTCCGGTCCCGGCGCGCTGACGGCTGCGACAGGATCACCGCCATGACCATCGATCCCTACGCGCGTCTGGGCGTCCGCCGACGCATCAATGCTGCCGGCGCCCTCACCCGGCTGGGCGGCGCCGTGATGGCTCCGGAGGTCGTCGAGGCCATGGCGGCCGCGGCGCGCGCCTCGGTGGACATCGGCGAGCTGCAGGATGCGGCCAGCGCGCGCATCGCAGCAGCAACGGGCGCCGAGGCCGGCATGGTGACGACCGGCGCCGCGGCCGGACTTACGCTGGCCGCCGCCGCCGCGATGGCGCGGTTCGATCCGGCGCGCATGGCGGCGCTGCCCCACGCCGACGGGTTCGCACGCGACATCCTGATCCCGCGCACCCACCGCACCGGCTACGCCCATGCGCTTTCGGCCGCCGGCGCGCGGCTCGTCGATATCGGTCACAACGATCGCGGCACCGGCGCCGGCGTGCGTGGGCTCGAAGCGTGGGAGATCGAGGCGGCCTTGTCCCCGGCGGTGGTGGCGATGGCATTCTCGGTCAACGCCACCAGCATCGTCGACCTGCCGACCGCCGTCGCCGCCTGCCGCGCGGCGGGCATTCCGCTGATCGTCGACGCCGCCGCGCAGCTGCCGCCCAAGGAGAACCTCAAGCGCTTCATCGCCATGGGCGCCGATCTGGTGGCCTTCTCCGGCGGCAAGGCGCTGGGCGGGCCGCAGGCCTCGGGCATCCTGGCCGGCCGTCGCGACCTCATCGCCTCGGCGCTGCTGCAGCAGCGCGACATGGACGTGGCGCCCGAGACCTGGACACCTCCCCGGCTGATCGATCGCGCCAACCTGCGCGGCGTGCCGCACCATGGCATCGGTCGCGGCTTCAAGGCCGGCAAGGAGGAGATCATAGGCCTGCTGACCGCGCTCGATCGCTTCGTGAAGGCCGACGACGCGACCGACAACGCGCGATTGGAGTCACGTCTGAAGGCCATCGCGACCGAATTGAACGGTCACAGGGTGACGCTGGTGCCGGCGTCGGTCACCGGCCGCGTGCCGGTGCTGGAGATCGCCGTTGCCGAGGCGCTGGCGGTGAGCGCGCGCCTGCAGCACCGCGATCCGCCGGTGCATCTGTCGGAGCGGCACGCCGCGCGCGGCGTGCTCACCCTCGATCCGCAGGTCCTGCTGCCCGAGCACGACGCGCCGCTCGCCGCGGCGCTGCGTGCCGTGCTTTAGTCAGGCCGCCTTCAGCAGGCCGAGCTGCTGCAGCGCGGTCACGCCGTCGTCCAGGCCGATCTCTTCTTTGACCTTGCCGTTGTCGATGCGCAGCACGGTCGTGCCCGTGAAGTGCATCTTGCGGCCGGACCTGGCCGGAAGCGAGCCGATCAGGAAGTCACTGAAGGCAGGACCGGTGTGCGTGCCGCCGCCCTTCCATTGCCCGACGACATGATCGCCTTCAGCGATGAGGTCGGCGGTGCCGCCGAACTCGAGATCGGGGAAGGCCGCGCGGAAATCGGTCATGAACCGCTTGATGTCGTCACGGCCGCGGCGCGGGGCGTGCAGCGAGTACTGCAGCAGCATGTCGGGGGCGGCGAGCTCGTCGACGACGGCGAGATTGCAGGTCTTGCCCCAGAACTCCGTGAACCAGCGACCGACGATTTCCTTGTTCTCCTGTTCCTTGGACATGATGGCTCCTTCGGTTGGTGCTTTAGGCATCCCGACCGTAGGAC
>DATEIF010000200.1:0-3852 GCA_035279205.1 Vineibacter sp. | reverse complement strand
GCTCGGTGGCCTTGGCCGGCAATTGGATCAGCGCCATGGCGTAGGCGAACGCCACCGAGAAGCCGATCATGATCATCACCATGCCCACGGTGCGCGCGACGCGGGCCACCAGCTTGGGCAGGTCGCGCCACTTGCACTCGCGGTAGACGAACATAGTGATGAAGAACGCGTAGAGGCAAGCCACCGAGCCCGCTTCGGTGGCGGTGAAAATGCCCGACAGGATGCCGCCGATGATGATGACGATGGTGAAGAAGCCCCACAGCGAGTCGACGGCGATGCGCAGCGCCTGGCGCGGGCTCACCAGCTCGCCCTTGGGATAGTTGTTGCGGTGCGACAGCAGCAGGCAGAGCGCCATGATGGCGACGCCCAGCAGCACGCCGGGGAAGATGCCGGCCAGGAACAGATGCGCGATCGACACCGTGCCGCCGGCGGCGATGGAATAGATCACCGAGTTGTGCGACGGCGGCAGCAGGATCGCCTGCAGCGAGCTGCAGATCGTGACGTTGACGGCGAAGATGCGCGGATAGCCGTTGCGGATCATCTGCGGGATCATCACCGAGCCGATCGAGGCGGTGTCGGCCACCGACGATCCCGAGATGCAGCCGAAGAAGGTCGAGGCCAGCACCGTCACCAGGGTGAGGCCGCCGCGGATGAAGCCGACGAAGACCTGCGCCAGGTTGATCAGGCGCCGCGCGGCGCCGCCTTCGGCCATCAGCGCCCCGGTCAGCACGAAGAACGGGATCGCCAGCAGCGAGAAGCCGCTGACGCCCGACGACAGGCGGATCATCGCCGCCTCCAGCGGCACGCCGATCCACAGCAGGGTGACGATGGCCGACAGCCCCAGCGCGTAGGCCACCGGCACGCCGATAGCGCAGATGATGGTGAAGGATCCGATGAGAACCAGGGCGTCCATGCGTCGCTCCGATCATTCCGTGGTGGTGGCGACGCTGCCTTCGGGAGGCGCTTCGAACAGCCGGCCGGTCCAGAAGCGCTCGATGATGAACAGCACCATGACGGCGCCGCCGATGGGGATCGGCAGGTAGGTGATGCCGGTCGACAGGGCCGGAAACTCGGCGATGGTCTGCTGCCACGTGGTCTCGACCAGGGTGAAGCCCCAGATCACCATGAACAGGCTGGTCGCCAGCATGCCGATCTCGGCCAGCCAGCCCAGAGCCCGCCGCGGCATCGGCGACAGCGCGTTGGGCAGCGCCAGGATCGCGATGTGGAGGTTGTCGCGGTAGCACACCGCGGCCGCCGCCATCGAGAAAACGATCATCAGCAGGATCGCCATCGGCTCGGGCCAGCTCGAATCATGACCCAACACGCTGTTCATGAAGCCCAGCACCGGCGCCAGGAACTTGGGCCACTTCGCCGGGTCGGAGAGCACGTAGCGCACGAAGACGCCCCACGGCACGATCAGGGTGACGATCACCACGCAGATTCCTGAGATCCACAGGCAGACGCGCTGCAGTTCGTCCATGGCGCGGATGTAGGCCGCCTTCATTGCGTTCTCTCTCCTGCCGTTATCGCTCGTTCGCAGCCGTCATCGCGAATTCCTGTCATCCCGAGCGCAGCGAGGGATCTCCCGCGGATAACGTTCGGTGCGCTATTCGCGGGAGATCCCTCGCTGGCGCTCGGGACGATGCAGGTGCATTCGTGACGGCAGGCCGCGCTCAATTGACCGCGTTGATGCGCTTGATCAGCTCGGCGTATTTGGCGCCGTACTTGTCCCACACCGGCTTGACCGAATCCTGGAACGCCTTCTTGTCGATGTCGGTCACCAGCGTGATGCCGGCCTCCTTCATCTTGCCCAGGGCTTCCTTCACCTTGTCATCCCAGAGCTTGCGCTCTTCGAACTGCGCTTCGGTGGCGAATTTCTGCACCAGGGCCTGGTCGTCCTTGGAGAGCTGCTCCCAGGACCGGCGCGAGAACACCAGGATCTCCGGGATGATGAGGTGCTCGGTCATCGAGAAGAACTTGGCGACCTGATAGTGGTTCTGCACCATGAAGGTCGGCGGGTTGTTCTCGGCGCCGTCGACGACCTTGGTCTGCATCGCGTTGTAGAGCTGGTCGAAGCCCATCGAGATGCCGTTGCCGCCCATGGCGTTCATGGTGTCGACGAAGATCGGGTTGCCCATCATGCGGATCTTCAGGCCCTTGAGATCCTCGGGCTTGTGGATCGCCTTGTGGGTGTAGATGTTGCGCGAACCGGCATCCATCCAGGCGAGCGCGATCAGGTTGGTGCGGGCGTTGGTGCTGACCTTGGCCAGCAGCTCCTTGCCGATCTCGCCGTCGATCACCTTGCGCATGTGCGCTTCGCTGCGGAAGACGAAGGGCAGGTTGAAGACATTGAGGTCATCGACGATGGTGCCGACCGGCCCGACGCTGATGCGGGCGAACTGCAGGGCGCCGACCTGGGCCTGCTCGATCATCTCCTTCTCGCCACCCAGCTGCATGGCCGGGTACATCTGAACGCTCAGCCGTCCGTTGGTGGCGGCCTCCAGCTTCTTGCCGATCTGCAGCACGGCCTCGACGGTGGGATAGCCCAGCGGATGCACGTCGGCCGCCTTCATCACCATCTTGGACTGCGCCAGGGCCACGCCCGCAGCGCCCGTCACGCCGATGCCGGCCGCCGCCGCGCCGGCGCCGATCTTCAGGATCTCGCGTCGCTTGATCATCGTCTCCTCCCGACGATGCGGTTCTGGCGCACCGTCCCAACATCGCCGGTCGTTCGCCGGCTTTGCATGGCGCGCCGCGCCTGTGATTGACCCGAGGCTGCGGTCGCTTTAGAAGTCAGGTCATACGATGACCATACCGCAGGTGTGCGCGGCCGTGTCAAGTGCCCAAGCCCAGAGTCCCGCCTTCCGCCCGCTGACGCCGCCGCGCAACCTGACGCGGACGCTGATCGAGCGCCTGTCGGCCGAGATCCTCGACGGCAGCCTGGCCCCGGGTGCCAGGCTGCCGACCGAGCCGGAAATGATGGCGGCGCTGGGCGTGAGCCGCACGGTGGTGCGCGAGGCGGTGGCGGCGCTGCGGGCCGAGGGGCTGGTGGTGACGCGCCAGGGCGTCGGCGCCTTTGTCGCCAGCGACATCCAGCGCCGGCCGTTCCGCATCGATCCCGATGGCCTGCACGCGATCGGCGATGTGCTCAACGTGATGGAGCTGCGCTGCGGCGTGGAGGTCGAGGCGGCAGGGCTCGCCGCCGAACGCGCGACGGCCGACGGCGTGCGCCGCATCGCACAGGCGCTCAAGGCGATCGACCGCGCCATCGCGCAGGACGAGGCGGCGGTCGACGAGGATTTCGCCTTCCATCGCGCCATCGCCGACGCCACCGGCAACCCGCAGTTCGTGCGCTTCCACGAGTTCCTGGGCCGCTTCATCATCCCGCGCCAGAGCGTGCGCGCCGCCCGTGGCCGCATGGCCAGCCGCCGCGCCTATCTCGAGATGATCCAGGGCGAGCATCACGCCATCTTCGAGGCCATCCGCGACCACCAGGCCCCCGCCGCCCGCCGCGCCATGCGCCGGCACCTGGAGAACAGCCGCAAGCGCTACGGCAAATTGGCGGCGGAAGGGTGACGTCGGCCGAGCGCATCTGTCATCCCGAGCGCAGCGAGGGATCTCCCGCGCATGGCGCACCGTGCGTCCGGCCGCGGGAGATCCCTCGCTGCCGCTCGGGATGACATGGCGCTCGGGATGACAGCCTTGCACATCTGTGCATCGGGCGACGTTCCATCCCACGGCTCAGGTGCGCTAGCATCGTCCTCGTCTGCTGCAGAACGAAGGATCACCGATGAAAACGCGCGCCGCGCTCGCTGTCGCTGCCAAGAAGCCTCTGGAGATCGAGATGGTCGA
>DATEIF010000199.1:0-35687 GCA_035279205.1 Vineibacter sp. | reverse complement strand
CGAAGGCGCCGTAGAGGCTTGGTCGGTTCATGCCCATGGCGCCGCTCAGGTCATCGAGCGACGTGCCCGAGAAACCGGTACGCCAGAAGGTGTCGGTCGCCTGTGCCAGCGCCTGCTCGGGATCATAGGCGCGAGGTCGGCCGCGCGGACGCTTTTCGTCTTTTTGTACCATGTCGAATAAAAATCGTTGACTCATCATATTTATGTTCAATACAGTACAAAAGTCAATGTCCGGAGGATCGCCGATGAACCTGTACTTCTCTCCCATGGCGTGTTCACTCGCCACCCGCATTGCGTTGTACGAAGCCGGCGCCGACGCGCAGTTCACATCCGTCGACACGCGGGCCAAGCGCGTCGAGGATGGATCGGATTTCCGTGCGATCACCGCGATGGGTCAGGTGCCGGCGCTGCGGACAGACGACGGGTTCGTGCTGACCGAGAACACCGCGGTCCTGCAGTACGTCGCCGACCGCTACCCCACGGCACAGCTTGCGCCGCCGCCGGGACCCGAGCGCGCGCGTCTGCAGCAGTGGCTCGGCTTCATCGGCACGGAGCTGCACAAGGCGTTGTTCGTGCCGCTGCTCGATCCGACAGCACCGGCGGACGTCAAGACATACGCGCGCGACAAGGCGGCGCTGCGGCTGGGTATCCTGCAGGATCATCTGTCGAAGCATGAATTCCTGCTCGATCGCTTCAGCGTGGCCGACGCCTATCTCACCACGGTGCTCAACTGGGGCCAGTACAGCGGCATCGACCTGGCGCAATGGCCGGCGGTGCAAGAGTACTACCAGCGTATGACCAAACGCCCGTCGATCGCCAAGGCCATCAGCGAGGAGTTCGCGCTCTACCGCGCCGAGAAGGCACGGCAAGCCGCGAAAGCAGCGGCCGCCAGCTGAAGACGTCGCTTCATGGTGAGCTTGCCGAACCATGAAGCCATGGCATTGGTGTTAGTGAATCAACGGTGCCGCCGCGCCAAGTCGGTCCTGAAGCACAATGCGATCGCCCCGCGCCGCCTCACGAAAGCGGCGCGGCGGGATGCCCGCGGCGCGATGGAATGTGCGCACGAAGTTGGACAGATCGGCAAAGCCGGAATCGAAGGCAACGTCGGTGATCGAGTCCATACCATCGGCCAGCAGGCGCGCGGCGCGGCGCAGGCGCGTGCGGATCAGGTATTGATGGGGCGTCACGCCCAGGACGCGCGCGAACAGGCGCAGGAAATGAAACGGACTGACGCCGGCGACCTTCGCCGCGAGGTCGAGGTTGACCGACCCATGGGCATGCCGTTCGATCCATAGCGCGGCCTCCACCGCCCGGCGGCGGTCACGCGCCCTGACGGCGGTCGGCTTTTGCTTGCGGCCGCTCGCCGTGTCGATGAAACGCGCGGCGAACATCATGCCGACTTCGTCCAGGCCGACATCGCTTGTGCCCTCGACGGCGGCCTGCGCCAGCTCGCCCAGCACCATCAGGTCGGGCAGCGGCGGCAGGCAACCGGTTTGCCAGACATGGCGCCGATCACCGATCGTTTCGACCAGCGCGGGCGCCAACTGGAAGGACAGGCACTCATCGCCGCAGATGTGGTGGTCGTGCGTGCACATGAACTCATCGCCCGGATGGCCGATCAGAACCGATCCGGCCACCAGATCGTATGCTTCACCTCGGACGCGATAGCCGAAGCTGCCCTTGCGCACATAAGAAACCGAGAAAACATCGTGCAGTTCGACGAACGGCGCGTCGGCCGGACCCGCAGCGCACCGGTAGTCGACGACGGTGAGCGAATCGCCTTGCGATAACGTGGTGACCGCCATGGTTCCACCAATTGTGTCTAACTGTGTATATGGTTACAGACTAGAAAGCAGGACCTGATTTGTCAACCTGCGGGTCGCGTCGTTGCGTCACCCTGTCGAAAATCCGCGCCAGCATACGCACGCCATTCTCGATCTCTTTGGGCGACACCGACGCGAAGCCGAGCACGAGACCGGGCTTGATCCTGCCGATCGCGTAGAGCGACAGCGGGCGCGCCTCGATGCCCTGCTGGGCGGCAAGGTGCGATACTAGGCTGTCATCGACGGTCCGCTGCAGCCAGCCGATGGCATGCAACCCGGCCTGCGGCCGTTCCATGGCAATCGCTCCGGCGAGATGGCGATCGACGGCGTCCTTGAGCGCCTGTCCGCGTTCGCCGTAGAGGACGCGCATGCGCCGGAGGTGTCGGCCGAAATGGCCGGCCTCGATGAAATCGGCGAGGGCAGCCTGAAACACCACCGGCGGATGGACGTCGATGAACCGCCGTGCCGCGGTGAACGTGTCGATCAGGTCACTGGGAACCACGAGATAGCCCAGCCGCAGGCCGGGGTAGAGCACCTTGCTGAAGCTGCCGATGTAGAGCACGCGGTTGGTGCGATCGAGCGCCTGGAGCGCCTCGATCGGCCGGCCCGCGAAGCGGAACTCGCTGTCGTAGTCATCCTCCAGGATCCAGGCGTTGGCGCGCGATGCCCAGTCAAGCAGCGCCAGGCGTCGCGGCAGGCTCATCGTCACCGCCAGCGGAAACTGATTGGACGGCGTGACGAACACCAACCGTGTCGCTGTCGGCAGCGCGTGGCGATCCGACAGGACGAGCCCTTCGCTATCGACGGGCACGGGGATGATGGTGGCACCGGCACCTTTCAGGGCGCCGCGGATGCCGAGGTGCGACGGGTTTTCGATCACGGCCGTGTCGCCGGAATCCAGCAGCACGCGGACGGCGAGATCAATCGCGCTCTGGGCGCCAGCCGTGATCAGCACCTGGTCGGCCGTGCAGCGCACGCCACGCGACACCGATAGATGGGCTGCGATGGCGGCGCGCAGTCGTTTCAGGCCATGCCCGTCGCGGTAGTCCAGAATTTCGGGCGACGCACGTCGGATGTGGCGCGACACTAACCGCGACCAGATTTGAAATGGCACGCTATCCAATGCCGGCACGGCGACGCGAAAAGGGACTCGCCATTGGCGCGGCGACGTCCTGAGCTCAGGTCCGAACTTGTCCTCCGCCATGCGCTTGCCGCGCATCGCAATGGTGCGTGCGCCGGCAGCGGAGAGCGGTTTGGATCTGACCTGGCGCTGGCTGCTGGGTACCTGCAGCGCGCTTTCGGGCAACTGGCGGGCAACACGCGTGCCGGCGCCGATCCGGCTTTCGATATAGCCTTCGGCCAGCAGCTGCTCATAGGCGGACAGCACCGTAGCGCGCGAGAGGCCAAGTTCCGCCGCCAGCGCACGCGTTGCCGGAAGACGTGCACCGCTGCGCAGCGCGCCATCGAGCACGGCCGACCGCAGCCGTTCATAGATCTGCAGGTGCAGCGCAACGCGCGACCTTCGATCGACGGTCAGTGCCGGAATGTCGATGGATTGGGCCGTCTTGACGATATCGCTCTCCCAAAATGGACTGCCGTATTTGTGAAGAACTGGCCATATCGGCAGTGCCATATTGGCACCAGAGTCGCCCGACCGACAGAACTTCGGGAAGGTGCGGCAATGGTTGAACGGCGGGCAGACGTGGGCCTCGATCCGGCTGACAAGGCGGCGCAGCGCACGATGTGGGACGGCTGGTGGTATGACCGGTTCGAGATCCCGCACGCCGTGCCGCCAGCGGCACGGCGGCTCGAGCTGGAGATGGGCGGCGAGCGATTTGGCGCTGTCCTTCTGGATCACGTCGCGCCCAGGACATGCCAGGCCTTCTGGGACGTCTTGCCCTATGCCGGCACCATGATCCACTGCGCGTGGTTCGGGCACGCCGCTTTCTATCTCGACCGCGTGCCACTGTTGGAAACGCTGGGTTATGAGCTGGAGAACCGGTTCCAGCGGCTGGCGCCCGGCGACATGGTGTGGGATCCCTACATCGAGGAGGTCACGATCGCCTATGGGCGCAACGCGTTCGTGAACTTTCCGACGACGATCTACACCAAGGACGGGCGGCCGCACCCCAACCAGGTCTGCGTCTTCGGCCGGGTGATCGACAACCTCGACGGCTTCGCGGTGATGTGCAAGCGGCTGCGCTACGAAGGCACCAAACTGATGACGACGCGCCGTCGCAGCGCAGCCGATACCGCGTGATCTTGCCGGACGCTTTAGGCGGCCGGTGCGAGGATGAAACCCGCGCGCGGGAAGTGCACGACCACGGTGCCGACCCGCTCGTCGGTGCGGCGGATGGCGATTTCACGGGCGTTGAGCGTCACCAGCTCGCCGGTCACCGGCACCTTGCCCGTATCGTCGGGGGTCACCGACACGGCGGCACCAGCCTTCAGGCCGCTGGGGTCGCCGGCCTCGACGCCGGATGGCGTTTCAGGCTCGTTGCGCTCGGCGATATCCAATGCCTCGGCCGAGGTCATCTCGGTGGGCCGGCCGTTGCCGAAACGGCCCATGCGTTCGGCCCACGCCACGACCTGGGGCAGTCTGTCGAACGGCGGGACCGGCGCCCCCAGACGCTTCAGCACGAACCACACCGGATTGTAGACCGCGACATCGGCCAATGATGCCTGGCCGCCCAGCAGGAAGGCGCGGCCATCGGCCAGCATGCTTTCGACATGCACCAGGCCGGCATAGACCTGGTCGCGCGCCATCGGCACCATCGCTTTCAAGCGCGCCGGATCGAACGGCCGGCCCGAGAACGTGCTGCGATCCTTGTGGAAGGCCTCCGGCAGCTTGTCGCCGATCTCGCCCATGACGATGCCGACGGCGGACCAGAAGATCGTGCGGTCGGCCCAGTAGGCCAGCGCCTCGGCGACGCCTTCGTGGCCGGGCGGCGTCAACGGCAGCTCCGGGAAGCGCTTCTGCAGCTCGCGCAGGATGATCTGGGTGTCGCAGTAGATGTCGGCACCGATCTGCATGACCGGCGTCTTACGATAGCCGCCGGTCAGTGGCATCAGATCGGGCTTGGGCATGATCACGGGGATTTCGACCGATCGCCAGGCGAGATTCTTCAACCCGAGCGCGACCCTTACCTTCTCGGAGAAGGGTGACGTCGGATAGTGGTGCAGGATGATTTCGGCCATGGTGTCTCCCCGTTTGATGCCGGCGCCACGCTAACCGCTCCGTCGCCGCAAATCGAGCGCGCAGGATTGACCCTGTTGCGCCGAAGGCGTTCTATGCCCACATATCTGATCTTTGGAGAACGACATGGCCGCCTCGCCGGATTCGGTCGTTGCTAACACCAAGACGCTGGTGCTGACCGGCGCCAGTCGCGGCATCGGTCATGCCACGGTCAAACGCTTCGGCATGGCTGGCTGGCGTATCATTACCATTTCGCGACAGCCGTTCAGCGCGCTGTGCCCGTGGCCGGGCGCCGGCGAGAACCATGTGCAGCTCGACCTCGCCGATCCGGTCGATGTCGGCCGCGGCATCGAGCAGATCAAGGCGCGGCTGACCAACGGCCGGCTCGACGCGCTGGTCAACAACGCGGCGATCTCGCCCAAGGGGGCCGGTGGTGCCCGGCTGGGTGCCGTCGATACGCCGTTCGACCTGTGGCACCAGGTCTTCAACGTCAATTTCTTCGCCCCGGTCATGCTCGCGCGCGGCCTGATCAAGGAACTGGCTACCGCCAAGGGCTGCGTCGTCAACGTCACGTCGATCGCCGGCTCGCGGGTGCATCCGTTTGCCGGGTCAGCCTACGCCACCTCCAAGGCGGCGCTGGCGACCTTGACGCGCGAGATGGCGCACGATTTCGGGCCGTTGGGCATTCGCGTCAATGCCATCGCGCCGGGCGAGATCGACACCGCCATCCTGTCGCCGGGCACCGAGAAAATCGTCGCCGAGCAAATCCCCATGCGCCGCCTGGGGACAACCGACGAAGTCGCCGACGTGATTCACTTCCTGTGCGACGGACACGCATCCTACGTCACCGGCGCCGAGATCCAGATCAACGGCGGCCAGCACGTCTAGCGGCCTGAATCGCACCCTCTTGAAGCACAGGCCGTAGCGCCGTAAAGGGCGGCGCCGGCTGACTGTGTCTATTCAAAAAAGGAGAAGAGGGTGACGAAGCTGTTCAATCGACGGGGCGCGCTGGTGCTGGGCATCGGCGGCGCTGCGATGGCCGCGACCGGCGGCGCGCTGGCCCAGACGTGGCCCACCAAGCCGATCCGGTGGATCGTGCCCTATACGCCGGGCGGCATCACCGACTCCACCACCCGCATCGTCACCGAGCGCCTGACGGCAGCGCTGGGCCAGAACATCGTCGTCGAGAACCGCCCGGGCGCCAACTCGTTGATCGGCGCCGAGGCGGCGGCCAAGTCGGCGCCGGACGGCTACACCATCCTGACGGTCATCGCCGGGCACGCCGCCAACGCTACGCTCTATGCCGGCAAGCTGTCGTTCGATCCGGTGAAGAGTTTCGCGCCGGTATCGCTGATGGGCATTGCGCCGCTGATCCTGACGGCCAACAACGACTTCGCGCCCAAGGACGTGAAGCAGCTTATCGACTATGCCAAGGCCAATCCCGGCAAGATCTCGTACGGCTCCTCCGGCGTCGGCGCCGCGGCGCATCTGACGACCGAGCTGTTCAAGCAGACCGTCGGTGTCGAGATGACGCATGTGCCCTACCGCGGCACGGCGCCGGCGCTGCAAGACCTGATCGGCGGCAGCATCCAGATCCTGATCGATGCGCCGTCCTCGATGATGCCGCAGGTGCGCGCCGGCAAGATCCGGGCCCTGGCGATGCTGTCGAAAGAGCGACTGGAATCGGCTAAGGAAGTGCCGACCATCGTCGAGGCCGGCGGTCCGCTGCTGGAATCGTCGACCTGGATGATGGCGCTGGCGCCTGCCGGCACGCCTTCTGACATCGTCGAGCGGCTGTCCAAGGAAGTTGCGCGTGTCGTTGCGCTGCCCGAGGTCAAGGAGCGCTTCACCAGCATGGGCATCATTCCCAGTGGCTACGATCCGGCGCGCACCGGCCAGTTCCTGGCCGAGGAGGTCACGCGTTGGGCTAAGGTCATCCAGACCGCCGGCGTCAAGCCGGAGCAGTAAGAAAGCTTCACCGAGGCGCGGTGATCACACGCTGGGGGCGCGCCACTCCGTGGCGCGCCTTGTGGCGGTTCAAACGAAGACGCGCGACAGAGTCGCGCGCCCCCAGCGTCTGCTCTTACCATCGAGCACCGTTTCTCTCGGCCTGGTCGATGTGACGTCTACCGATCCTCGACCCGGCGCACGATGCGGGCGACCTCATTGGGTGTGAACACCGGCAGCGAGCAGACACCGTTGGCGCAGGCGAAGGCGGCGGCCTGCGGCAGTTCGGGGTATTCGACGTCGGGGTTCGGCAGTGGCCCTTCGCGTCGGTCCCACCACTCGATGCGCAGGTAGCGGGTCGGATACCGCCGGGCCGCGGCGTAGAGGGCCTGGGCGTCGGGATCGTCCTTGGATCCGACGATGGTGACATGCGCCGGCTCGCGCGCGAGCTCGTCGTCGGCCAGCAGCGCGCCAGGCAACACGACATTGTTTTTCGCCAGCGCCACCAGCCACGACATGCCGTGCTCGGCGGCGGCCCGGAACGTCGGATCGGCGCTGTAGCGGTGCAGCAGGTTGAAGAAGCGCACAACGGCGACATTCTCGTCGATCTGCTTCACCGCCTTGCGCAGCACGCCGATGGCGGCCGGCTCGGGCTGACGCACGACGAAGCCGCCGGCGCTGTCACGAAAGCCGGCATTGATGGTGCGCCCAGTCTCGATTGCGAGCACAAGCCAGCGCCGCTCACCCGTCGAGCGGTATAGCGCCAGCGCCGCCTCGCCGATCGCCAGCGTGTCGCCCAGATGCACGTCATCGGCGGCCGCACGGGCATGGCCGAAACCGCCGCTGGGCGCGCGCCGGTTGGCGATCGCCCAGTCGACAGCGCGTACGGCAGCTTCGAGATAGGCGCGATCGCCGGTCACATCATACAGCGCGGCAAGGCCCGCGGCGGCCCATCCGCTTTCGCGTGCGTAGAGATTGCGATCGATGCGCGGCTCGGGAAATTGGCGGCGTCCGGCATCATCGAGGGCGTAGAAAACCTGGCCGGTGACGGTGCGATCGACGTCGGCGTCCTGGCTGACATAGAAGCCGCCGTCAGGGTCCCGCATGCGCTCGATCAGCCAGCGCGCGATATTGCGGGCGGCGGCGAGTGAGGTGGGATCGCCTGTGATCTGGTGGGCCAGCACGTAGGTGCGCAGCGCATCGCGCTGGATGTTCATCAGCTTTTCGAAGTGCGGTGATGACCAGTCCAGCGCGTCGGAATACTGGTACATGCCACCCCACACGGGATCGATCAGCCAGTTGGCGCCGGCCAGCGTGCGCCGGGCCATCTCGGCGTAGGACGCCGGGTCGGCGTGTCGCCGCAGGGGGCGGCCGCGCACCAGCGCATACTCGACGGTGTCGCCGTGGATGAAGCGATGCACGGCGCCGAAGCCGCCATGAATGCCGTCATAGGCGCCGCCATAGAGCTCTTCCAGTTTCTCGCGCGTGGCGTCGTCGAGGGCGTGCTCGCCGTGGCGTGCCTTGGCGTCGAGACCTGAGGCGGGCAGGGCCGAGGGGTCCTCGATCACCGCCACCAGCAGCTTGGCGAACAGCTCGGGCGGCAGGTAGCCCTGGCGCTTGAAGATCTCGTTGCCGTCCTTGTCGAACATGATGGTGGCCGGCCAGCCCCAGTTCTCGTAGCGATAGGAGAGCTCGGGGTGGGAGTCCTGGTCGACCCGGACGGGGATGAATTTCTCGCCGATCAGCTTCAGGACCGCCGGATCACGGTAGGTCGTGCCCTCCATCACGTGGCACCAATGGCACCACACAGCGGCCATGTGCAGGATGATGTAGCGGTTCTCGCGCTCGGCGCGCGCGAACACGTCGGACGTCCAGTCCTGCCAGCCGACCGGGTGGCCCTTGGCGTCGTCGGCCTGCGCCGCGGGGCCACCGAACGATGCGGCCAGCAACAGGACGGTAAACAGCGCGCGCAACCGGTGCATGGCCTTCCTCACAGGCGGTATTGCCGGGGATACGCTGCAGCGGGCGGCTTGGAGCCGGTGTCACGGCCTGTTGAAGGCCCGTGAGGGCCAGCCTGCGGGTGCGGCGGTGCTCGGCTTGCGTGGCCGGGCGAGAGGGCGTAGGAAGGCCGCTCGCCCGCGGACCGTTCTCGCCGGTCTAACGGTAATTCTGGAGCAGGGACAATGGGTTACAGAATCGCCATCGTCGGCGCGACGGGCAATGTCGGCCGCGAACTCCTCAATATCCTCGATGAACGCAAGTTCCCGGCCGACGACGTCGTCGCCCTGGCATCGTCGCGGTCGGTGGGCAAAGAGGTGTCATTTGGCGAGAAAGACACCCTCAAAGTTCACGACCTCGAGAAATTCGATTTCAAAGGCATCGACATCGTGCTGTCGTCGCCGGGCGCCAAGGTGTCGGCCGTGCACAGCCCGCGGGCGGCCAAGGCCGGCGCGGTGGTGATCGACAACACCTCCCAGTTCCGCATGGATCCCGACGTGCCGCTGGTCGTGCCGGAGGTCAATGCGTCCGCCATCGCCGGCTGGACCAAAAAGGGCATCATCGCCAACCCCAACTGCTCGACCATGCAGATGGTGGTGGCGCTGAAGCCGCTGCATGACGCCGCCACCATCAAGCGCGTCGTGGTGTCGACCTACCAGTCGACGTCCGGCGCCGGCAAGGAAGCGATGGACGAGCTGTTCGGCCAGACCAAGGCGATCTACGTCAACGATCCGGTGGAGGCGAAGCGGTTCACCAAGCAGATCGCCTTCAACGTCATTCCCCACATCGACGTCTTCATGGACGACGGCTCGACCAAGGAAGAGTGGAAGATGGTGGCCGAGACCAAGAAGATCCTCGATCCGCGGATCAAGGTCACGGCGACCTGCGTGCGCGTGCCGGTGTTCATCGGCCACTCCGAGGCGGTCAACCTCGAGCTCGAGCGGCCGCTGGACGAAACCGAGGCGCGCGCGATCCTGTCGAAGGCACCCGGTGTCGTGGTCGTCGACCGCCGCGAGGATGGCGGTTACATCACGCCGGTCGAAACCGCGGGCGACGATGGCGTGTATGTCAGCCGCGTGCGCGTCGATCCGACGATCGAGAACGGGCTGAACCTCTGGATCGTCAGCGACAACCTGCGCAAGGGTGCAGCGCTCAACGCCGTGCAGATCGCCGAGGAAATGATCAAGGGTCGGCATCTCAAGGCCGCCGCCTGACCATCTCTGACCCGTAACGAAGTTTCGAAGCCCCTGGCGTCATCGGCGCCGGGGGCTTTTCTTTGTGGTCCTGGCTGTTGCCAATCCCGGTCCGGGCGGTGAGGATTGGCGCCATAGTCCAGGAGAATGACGATGACCGAGGTGAGGATCGGTGCCGCCACGGTGAGCCGCATCGAGGAGAGCTACGAGCCCAATTTCGACGCCGCCCAATTCTTTGCCGACTGGCAGCCCGATATTGTCGACAAGCACCGCGACTGGATGGTGTCGGATCACTACGATCCGGCCACCGGTTTCCTCAAGCTCAGCGTGCACAGCTGGCTGATCAGCGTCGGCGGCCGCACCATCCTGATCGACGCCTGTGTGGGCAACCACAAGCCGCGCCCGGCGCGGCCGAAATGGCATCTGATGCAGACCCGCTACCTGGAGCGCATGGCCGAGGCGGGCGTGCAGCCCGAGCAGATCGACATGGTGATGTGCACGCATTTGCACATGGACCATGTCGGCTGGAACACCCGCCTCGACAACGGCCGCTGGGTGCCGACCTTCCCCAACGCGCGCTACGTCTTCAGCCAGGCCGATTACGATCACTACCTGGCGCTCGATCGCGATCCCGAGAAGGGACCGGTCAACCATGGTTCGTTCCGCGACAGCGTGCTGCCCGTGGTCGATGCCGGCCTGGCGCAGATGGTAAGCGGCGCCCACACCGTCGACGAGCATCTGTCGATCGAGCCGGCGCCGGGCCATACGCCGGGCACGGTGGCGATCAAGCTGGTCTCGCGCGGCGAGCGGGCCGTGTTCTGCGGCGACATTCTGCATCACGCGGTGCAGGTCTTCCATCCGGAGTGGAACAGCTTCGCTTGCGCCGATGCCTCCAACGCGCGCAAAAGCCGGCGGCGCGTGCTCGAGGATTGCGCCGGCTCCGGCGCACTGCTGATGCCGGCGCATTTTGGCGCGCCGTTCGTGTGTCACATCGATGAGCGCGGCAGCCGCTTCACGCCGCGGTTCGACTGAGAACGCGGGCTCTTCAGCCCAGGCCCATGCCGCCCGAGACGCCGAGCGTTTCGCCGGTGATGAAGCCCGCATCGCGGGACGCCAGGAACGCCACCGCGGCGGCCACTTCGTCCGCCGTGCCCAGGCGCTTCATGAGCGTGGCGTCGACCATCGCGGCCAGCAGCTTGTCGCCACCGGTCGCGACGCCGGCACGCAACAGGGGCGTGTCGATCGGTCCGGGGGCGATGCAGTTCACGGTGATGCCGAAACGCGCATTCTCGCGCGCGATGGATTTGCTGAAAGCGATGACGCCACCCTTGGCGGCGGCATAGACAGCGCCGCCCTTGGATCCCAGGCGGGCGGCTTCCGACACGATGTTGATGATGCGGCCGTAGCGCGCCGCCTGCATGGCCGGCAGCGCCTGGTGGACGGTGGCGAGGACCGAGAACAGGTTGATGGCCACCAGACGATGCCACTCGACCACCGTGGTCTTGGTGAAGAAGTCGTGCTGATCGACACCGGCATTGTTGACCAGGATGTCGAACGGCCCCGCATCGGCCATCACCGCCGCCACGTGCGCGCTGTCGCTGACATCGAGGGTGACGGCATGGCCACCGATGTCGGCCGCGAGCGTGCGGGCGCCGGCGTCGTCGATGTCCGCCACGACCACCGCGGCGCCGTCGGTGGCCAGCCGGCGGGCGATGGCGGCGCCGATGCCTTTGGCGCCGCCGGTGACGAACGCCCGGCGTCCGGCCAGTGGGGCGGTATCGTGGCGCATGGCGGGCTCTAGGCGCCGGTGAAGACGGGCTTGCGGCGCTCGATCACAGCCGCCAACCCCTCGCGCGCGTCTGCGGTACCGGAGAGCGCCGATACCGTGCGCGCTTCTTCCGACAGGCAGGCTTCCATGCCCATCGCCAGGCCGCTCCGCAGCAGTCGCTTGGTGGCCGCCAGCGCCTGGGGTGCCCCCTGGGCCAGCTCCAGCGCCAAGGTGCGCGCGGCGTCGGTCAGCGTATCGTCGGGAACGACCCGATTGACGATCCCCAGCTGCAAGGCATCGCGGGCCGTGATGATCGGATTCGTCAGCAGGATTTCCGTCGCCTTGCGCAGGCCGACCAGGCGGGCCAGCGTGACGGAAACGCCGGCATCGGGCGCCATCGCAACACGCGTTGCGCCGGCGAGAAACTTCGCGCTCTCGGCGGCAATCACCAGGTCTGCGGCGCAGACCAGGCCGAAGCCGCCGCCGCCGGCGGCAAAGCCCTGCACGGCCACCACGACCGGCGCCTGCAGGCGCGACAGCGAGAGCACGGAGTCCTGCAGGTAGGCGGTTGCGCGCCGGACATAGTGCGGCAGCGCCGTTCCCTCGGCGGCAAAGGCGCGCACGTCGCCGCCGGCACAGAAATTGGCACCTTCGCCGGTTACGAGCAGGACCCGCACACCCGGCTCGCCGTGGCACAGCATGATCGCGTCATAGAGCGCCCTGAGCAGCTCGACGCTCATGCCGTTGGCAGCATCCGGCCGGTTCAGCCGCAGGTGAGCGACACCGTCCTGAAGGTCCAAGAGGACGAGGCCGTCGGCAATCAGTGTCTTGGTAGTCGGGCTCACGTCTTTCTCCTTTGGCTGGATCAGGTCGTTAGAGCACGCGGTCATCCCGAGCGGAGCGAGGGATCCAGGGGCGGCGCCTGGATTCCTCGCTCCGCTCGGGATGACAGCTGAAATCTGGCAAACGCACTGGTTCCATGGGAGGCAGCCTCTAGATCAGGAACGACAGCGTGTGCAGCGGCTTGTCGTTGTTCACCAGTTCGACTTTCTTGGTCGCCATCCTCAGTGCGCCCTCGGCCTCGCGCAGAACGTAAGCGGTGCGCGCCGCCCAGATCGTCTCGCCGCGCAGGTTCGACTCGAACACCATGACGTTGCAGGCGGCGCGAATCGCGTTGGCGTCGCGTTCGACGATCTCGACATTGGTGATGAGGTGGCGCAGGCGCGAGCGTGGCTCCTGCGTATGGCGCCGGCCGGTCAGCAGCTGGCGCACGCGCACGCCGATGCGCGAGCGGTTGTCGTAGATGATCGACATCTGCTGCTCGGGATCGATGTCATCGCCGTTGGCCGGCACCCAGTAGATGGCGTCGTCGGTCCACAGCGCCTCCCAGTCCGCATAGCGGTGCTCGTCCTGCAGGCGCGCTTCGCGATAGATGAACTGCTCGACGCGCCGCAGCAGGGCGTCGTCTGGCGTCGGCGTGGACACTAGGTGGCCTCCATCAGCGTTCGGTAGTGGCGCCAGATGCCGCGCTGGGGCAGCTCGTCGGTGGCGTGCGCGACCTGGAAGCCGTTTTCGTCGACCCTCTCGCGATGCCGGCCGCGACCGATGAACAGCCATTGCGGATCGCGCATCTGCACGCCGCGCTGGGTGCGCTCGTACATTTCCGAATCGTCGGCCAGCAGCAAGCCGGCCGGTCCCACCGATCCCATGGTCTGCTGGCGCAGGCGGCGATTGAAGTCGGCCGCGCCCTTGAGCTGCAGCGCCGTCACATGCTGGACCGTGTCGTCGACGGCGCGGGCCTGGATGACGAAGATCTGGATTTCGGCGATGAAGAGATTGGGGAAGATCATGACGTGCGGCGTGCCGTCGATCATGATCTCAGTCGCTTTCTTCTCGCCGTACGCTGCCTTCATGCGCGCGACATAGTCGGCCATGCGCTCGGGCGTGGTCCCGAACCAGGCCAGCGGCCGGCCCAGCCGCCGGAACTCGGGCCGCAGATCGACCTCGGTATGGCCGTTGCCGTAGTCGCGGGTCAGCGCCGTCGATTTCTGGCCGTAGAGCGCGCCGATGCCGCTGTCGGCGACGCTGAAGATGGAGGAATGCACGAACGCCGGATGGTAGCCGTCGGTCTCGTTCTCCAGCACGAACTTCCAGTTGGCGCGCACGCGATGCTGCAGGAAGCCGGCCGTGATCTCGACCTCGCCCTCGGGCGAGGCATCGCACAGACGGTCGATCGTTTCGGCCGCGCCACCCAGGTGCTCCGCCAGGGACGGACCTTCCGGCGCAAAGGAGCCGAAGACGAAGCCGCGGTAGCTCTCCACGCGCGGCACGCGGCCAAGGCCGAGCGTCGACATGTCCTGGCCGCTGTAGCCGCCGGGGAAGGCGAAGGCGGTCAGCCGCCCGTCGCTGGCGAACGTCCAGTTGTGATAGGGGCAGCTGAAGGTGCGCGCGTTGCCCCTGGGTTCGGTGCACACCTGGTTGCCGCGATGCGGACAGCGGTTCAGCAGCAGCAGCACCGCGCCCGCCGCGCTGCGCGTCATGATGATCGGCTGCGGGCCGATCGACTTCATGACGAAATCGAAGGCGTTGGGGACTTCGCTCTCGTGGCCGACATAGACCCAGGTGCGGTACCAGATCTTCTGCAGCTCCGCCTCGAAGATCGCCGGGTCGGTGTAGAGCGAGCCATGGACGCGGTCGCTGTCGATCAGATGAGCCAGGTCGCGCGTGGCTGGAGTCATGACGCCATCTCCCGAACACCGCTGATGTAATAATTGACCGGTCGTCCGGTTTATAATAAACTCCAGACCTGCTTTCAAGACAAGAAACATGTCCGGGAGAGACGACCATGACGCGGCCCACCGCCACCATGCTGCATCCCGATGTCGAGCAGCTGGACCACGACGATTTGCGCACCCTCCAGCACCGCAAGCTGGCGGCCCTGGGCGCACGCCTCTCACACGCGCCGGAATGGGTGGCGCATTTCGCGACGGCAGGCCTTCATCCGCGCGACCTCGCCGATCCGCAGGCGCTCTCGGGCGTGCCGTTCCTCGACAAGTCGGCGCTGCGCGCGCGTTATCCGTTTCCGCTGCTCGGGGCGCCGGTCAGCAGCGTGTCGCGCTTCTGCGCCACCTCAGGGACGACCGGCCTGCCAGTTCTCTTCGGCTTCACCGACCATGACCTGAACGACCTGCTGGCGAACCAGGTCGCGCGCCAGCTCTACTGTCACGGCCTGCGCGCCGGCGATCGTGGCTACAACGGCTTCGGCTTCGGGCTGTGGGTCGGCGGGCTTGCCTACGACCTGGGCATGGCGAAGCTGGGCATGATCAATTTTCCAGTCGGGCCGGGCCGCAGCGAGCTGGTGGTGGAGTGGCTGCGCGACATGGCGCTGGACTTTGCATCCGTATCGCCGGTGTTCCTGGCGACGCTGGTGCGGGTGGCGCGCGAGAAAGGCATCGATCCGCGCACGGACTGGACGTTGCGCCACGCCGTCATCGGCGGCCAGTCGATCTCGCGCGCCTTCCGCGACGAGCTGGAGGCCGAACTGCCCGACGGGTTCAGGACCTACAACACCTACGGCACGACCGAAGCCGGCGGACCGATCATCGCCGTCGCGTGCCCTCACAGCCATGACCGCGACGAGATGCATCTGATCAACGAAGATACCCTGCTCACGGAAATCCTCGATCCGGATACCTTCAAGCCTGTCGGCCCCGGCGCGGTGGGCGAGATCGTCGTCACGACGCTCGACAAGCAGGCATCGCCCGTCGTGCGGTGGCGCACCCGCGATCTCGTGCGGGTGTCGGACCGGCCCTATGACTGCGCGTGCGGCCGCAAGGGCATGCTGACGATCGGACGCATCATCGGCCGCTCCGACGACATGCTCAAAGTGCGCGGTGTGATCGTCTATCCGTCGCAGATCGAGGACGTGCTGGCGGCGACCAAGGGGACGGTGAAGGAGGCATGGCAGATCTATGTCGACAGCCTCGACCAGGCGCCCAAGCGCATGAGTGTCGCGGTCGAATATGAACGCAGTTATAGTGGCTCGCCTGAGGAACTCGCGGCCAGCATCGGCCGCGGGTTGACCAGTCGGCTCGGCTTGAAGGTGCCGGTCGAATGCCACCCGGAGGGGACGCTGCCGCGCTACGAGGCAAAAGCTCAGCGTGTCCAGCTGCGCACGTGAGACAAGGGCGACATGGCGCGCACGCAAGCGGAGAACTATGACGAAGTCCGCCAAGAGATCCTGCGCAAGTCCGCCGCCCTGTTCGCCCGCAAGGGCTTTCCCAACAGCAGCATCGCCGACATCGCCGCCGCGAACGGCACGTCGCGCGGCCTGCTCTATCACTACTTCGAGTCAAAGGAAGCCCTGCTGCGCGAGATGCTCAACGACCATCTCGACATGATGTATGCCGAGGTGCGCACGGCCGCCGCGGGCGCGGCGGATCTGCCGACGCGGTTTCGCGACACGATCCATACGATGGTGCAGATCAACGCCCGCTCGCAGGACCTTCAGGTCGTGCTGTTGCATGACCTGCAGAACCTGAAAGCGTCTGACCAGAAGGTGATCGTGCGCAAGCAGAACGCGATCCTGGCCTGCATCAGCGCGCTGATCGAAGCCTATGACGCGGGCCGTAAGACCGACGGCCGCACGTTGAAGGCCTACACCATGATGTTCATGGGCATGGTGAACTACACGTACCTTTGGTACGACCCGGACGGACCGGTAGGGCCGGCGGAATACGCTGACATGGTCGTCGATACCTGCCTCGCCAGCCTGAAACAGCCGTAGCGCGGCGTGCATCATGTCGGATGCGGCGCTGATCATCGGCAACCCCACCCCGGCGGTCTGGCGGCGCGCTGGCTGGTGCATCCGCCTTGCCGCGGCATTGGGCGTCGCCGCGGCCTTCGTCGCTGCCGTCGCGCTGCCGCTGGCCACCTACACCACGGTGCTGGCGCTGTTCGGCTTCGCCCATGTCGCCAGCGAACTGCGCTACGTCGACCATCGCTTCGGTGCCCGGCTCGGCGGCGGCCTGGCCGGTACGCTGGCGGCGCTGCTGGCCGTCGCGGTCCTGCTGCGCCTGGCCGGCCTGCGGGGATGGCTCGACCCGCCGCTGGCGGTCGGACTGGAAGTCGCGCTCGGTGCCGTCCTGCTGGGCGTGACGGTGGGGCGCCTGCGCTGTCGGCGCTGGATCGCCGGCGTTGCCGCCATGGTGCTGGTGATCGGTGCGCTGCTGGCGCCGTTCGAGACGCTGCTGTGCCTCGCCATCGCGCACAACCTGACGCCGATCGGCTTCCTCGCCGAGGCGTTGCGGGGCGCCGAGCGCCGGTGGGCACTGGCGATGGCGGTGGTCGCTTTCATCGCGCTGCCGCTGCTGATCGCGACGGGGATGCCCTTTGGCTGGTTTGCGGCGCTCGGCCTGGTGGCGCCCGAGGCAAGCCTCTTCCAGGCCGGCGATCTGACGCACAATCTCGGTGCCTATGTGCCGGCCGCGGCGCTCTACAGCGATTGGGCGTTGCATGCCTTCGCGGCCTCGGTGTTCGCGCAGTGCATGCACTACATCGTCGTCATCGGCGTGCTGCCGCGCATGATCGACATGACGAGCAGGCCGTGTCTGGCGTGGCCGGATGGGGCTCGCTTCGGGCGCTATCTCGCCATCGGCGGCGGCGCGTTGGCGCTGGGGTTCGTGCTGGACTATGGCCTGCAACGGCAGGTCTATGCCCTGGCGGCCCTGGTCCATGCCTGGCTGGAACTCCCGGTCTTCGCCCTGGCGCTGGGCGCCGCGCTGCCGGTTCAGGCAAGACCCGACGCGTAGAGCGCCAGTCCGGCGCCGGTCGAGGCGGCATTGGCAGCCAGCGACAGGATCAATGCGCGACGCAGATCCAGCGGCACGATCAGCCGGTAGGCGAGGGCTTCCGCCGCGACCACGACGGTCTCGACCAGCAGCACCGCTGCCGGATAGCCAAGCCCGTCAAGCAGCCACAGCACGCTGCGCCAGGCGATCCAGTGGGTGGCGAGGGTCGCCAGGCCCGCCGCCAGCGCAGCGCGGCCCGCGGGACCCCAGCGCATCCTCCAGACCAGGACCGCGGCCACCGCTGCCTCGATGGCGCAGGACAGAAGCAGGGCGTCGACCTCACTCACCGTGGATTCCTGTCGAGCGTGCTTTGCCGGCGGCATCGGTTGACGCAGGATAGCGCGGCTGAACCAGGGAGGGGATCGTGTCGCGTCGGCTGGCGGCGTTCGTCGTCGCATCATTCTCGGCGATTGCCGTACCGGGCGCGCGGGCGGACATCCCGCCGCCACCCGGTTCACAGGAGCGTGCCGCCGCGGCGCTGATCCGCGATCATGGCCATGACTGTCCGCGGGTGACGCGGCTGGCGGTCGCACCCGAAACCGAGGCCCAGGCACTGGCCAAGCAGGGGCTCGATGCCTCGATCGCGTCCTGCAGCACCGGCAAGCAGTTCCTGGTCGCCGTACCTTTCCGCCGGCCCGGTCCACCCCGGCCGGACGCGCCGCCGCCGGCAACGCCCGTGGTCAAGCCGCTACCGTGACGCCAGCGGCAACACCGTAGCTGCGGCTGCGTTCATATCCTATATGCCAGCCGTGTCGCTGATCGGCTGCCGGCGTATGGTCTCCGGAGACGGAAGATGAGCGTGGAGGCGTTGCCTTCCGTTGGACTGGATCGACAATTGGCACGCGACGTCGTGGATGACGCCGCGCGCCGGTATTTTGCCAGCCGCCGGATGCGGGTAAAGCCGTTCGTGGACCGGCATTTCTCCCTGGCGGGGGCAGCGGCCATCCATCGCAAGGCCTTGGGCTGGGACCTCGCCCGTGCGCCGGCCAATCTGCTGCTGGCCGTTCCGCATCTTGCCGTCAGGCTGGCGGCGACCTGGACCCGCAGCCTGGGCCCGGCGCGGGCCGCCGAGTTCCTGAAATCCCGCAAGCTGCTGTTCGACACCGACGTCGCCCGCGAAGTCGAGTGGCTGATCATGACGGACTTCCTCGAACTGCCCTTCGGGCAGGGCGGGCGGCGGTCCGACAAGGATGCGCTGGCCGACATGATCCTGAGCGATCCGCGCTTGGCCGCCGCCTTCGATGAAGCCTTGACCGAGATCGGCCGGCGCGCCGGCGACGGTGATTTCCGGCGCCGGCTCGAGGACGTGCTGGCGTCCTATGGCGGCACGCGCGCGGCCTCGGCCGACATCGCCACCTCGCTTCTATCCCTGGCCACGGGCGCGATGGCTCTGAAACAGGCGACGCCGGGCATGGTTAGCCTCGGTCCGGCGCTGGCGGCGGTGATTGCGCACAACGCCGCCGTCGCATCCTTTCCCCTGGGCGCGTGGGCGGGCGGCATCTGGTACGGCATGTTTCCGGTCGCGGCCACCCCGGCGCTGGTGACAGCCGTGACCGGCGGCCTGCTGCTGGTGGCCGCCATGGCCGGCGCCTTTGCCGGCGTCGTGACGGACCCGGTCCAGCGTCGGCTGGGCCTGCATCGTCGGCGGCTGATCCGGCTGGTGGCGGCGGTGGAGGACGGCTTTTTCAATGATGCCGGCAAGGGCTTCGTGGCCCGCGATCAGTACGTCGCACGCCTGTTGGACCTGGCCGACATGATCGGCAGCGCCTGGCGGCTGGCGATCAAATGACGCAGCGCTTGGGAAGCATGAAAACGCCCGCCCCGGGGGCCGGGGCGGGCGCGGTCTGGATCGACTACGGGAGGCCGTCGACCGGCTCTCCAGCGCTAGCAGTTGCGGTGACGCCAGGCCGCTTCCTCGAGCGTCCGCGGTCGTCCACCGCCGCAGGTGCCGTATCCGTCATGACGCGAGCGCCAATAACGGTTGCGTTCGCGTTCACGCTCGACGGCGCGCTGCCGTTCGATTTCGCGTCGATGCTCCCAGGCGCGCTGGCGCTCAAGCTCACGCTGGCGCTGCCATTCCTGGTGCCGGCGCCAGTCCTCGCGGCGCTGGCTGTCGTACCAGCCGTCATGGGCAAGGGCCGGGGCAACGGTGGGGCCAACGACACCCAGCGTCAGCGCGGCGGCTATCGCAGCGGCGATCAGCTTCGTCTTCATTGTATCCTCCTCTGCCGTTACCCTTGAACGTGAGGACCGATTGTGGCGATGGGAGGTATCCAAATGTGACCAGTGGCGGGCGATGGAGGGTTTCTTTACGGCAGGTGATTTTCGCACTTATTATGCGGTGTTATCGACGCTGGCAGTGCGGATGGGGTGCGGGAGGCCGCTCGAAAACCGGTTCCGGAAGCGTTTTCGGCAGCGTTCGAGTCGGCAGATAAGACGACGCATTGGCCCGGTGGGTGCTATGCTAAGGTGGCGGGGACGCCCGGATCCTGTACCTGCCTCCGCCATGCGGAGCGGGTGGAGTCGCGGCAGCGCCGGCGTGGGGACGGATAGACCGTGAAGGACGTGGCAGGATTTGGCGGCAATGGCGGTAGCGACGGCGGTGCTGAGGCGCCGGCAGCCGAACTACGGCCGCTGTTCCTGGGCGAGGAGGACAGTTTCAACCGGCAGATGCGGCTGGCCGCGGCGGCGCATCGCAACGGCCGGTTGGAAGAGGCCATCACCAGCTACATGCGCCTGCTGGCCGTGCGGCCCTATCATGCCGAGCTGCACAACAACCTGGGCGTGGCCCTGCGCATCGTCGGCAAGCTCGATGCCGCTGTCGCGCATCACCGCACATCGCTGGCGCTCGACCCCGACAACGCGGCGCTGCATTCCAACCTGGGCAACGCACTGCGCGCCGCCAGCCGCCTTGACGAGGCCGTGCGTCACCATTTCCGCGCCGTGTCGTTGAAGCCGGACTACGCTGAGGGATTCTTCAACCTCGGTCTTTGCCTGCGTGATCTTGGGCGCGTGGATGAAGCGCTGGGATGCCTGTCGCGCTCTCTGCAGCTGGCACCGCAAAACACGCGGGCGCGAGTGGAGATCGCCGTTGCCCATCTGATCCGCGGCGACTTCACCGCCGGCTTTGCCGAGTATGAGTGGCGCAAGCAGCTCCCCGACGTGCCGCCACCCGAGTTCAAGCAACCGGCGTGGGACGGTGGGCCGCTGGGCGGCAAGCGCATCCTGCTGTATCCGGAGCAGGGCCTGTCGGACGTGCTGTTGTTCGTGCGCTATGCGCGTGAGCTGAAGCGACGCGGTGCGACGGTCCTGGTGCTGTGCCAGGCGCTGCTCAAGGATCTGCTGCTATCCGCCGACTACATCGATCGTGTCGTGGCCGAGGGCGAGCAACTGCCTGACTTCGATCTGCACGTCTCTCTGCTGTCGTTGCCTTATCTCTGCGGTGTCGACGCACCGGCAGCCACGGCCGCCGAACCATACTTCAAGCCGCCGGCGGAAAGCCGGATTCGCCTGGGCAAGCTGGCGCGCGCGCGGTTGCGCGTCGGTCTTTATTGGGCCGCCATGCCGGGCCAGCAGCTCGACCGTCAGCGCTCCATCCCGCTGGCTGAATTCATGACGCTGGCCGGCGATCCGGAGCTGTTGTTCTTCAGCCTCCAGGGCGGCGCCCATCAGAAGGACATCCAGCAGCTGGGTGCCAACGGGCTCCTGCACGACGTCGGACGCGGCATCTACGATTTTGCCGAGGCGGCGACGGCACTCTCGCAACTTGACCTGTTGCTGACGATCGATGCGCCAATTACCCACCTCGCCGCGGGCATGGGCATGCCGACATGGCTGCTGCTGCCGACGGTGTGCGACTGGCGCTGGATGCATGGCCGCGACACCAGCCCGTGGTATCCCAGCATCCGGATCTTCCGGCAGTCCGAGCCGGGCGATTGGCGCGGCGTCATCGATCGCGTCCGCACCGAGCTCGACATCATGAAGACCACGGTGGGGTGACGTTGTTCCCTCTCCCGCAAGCGGGAGGGTGAGGGCCCAAGGACGAGTTGCCTCGTGTGTAGTCCCTCGCCCGCCGCGCTGCGCGCGTCGACCTCTCCCGCTTGCGGGAGAGGTAAAGAGTCTACGGCAGCCCGACGGCGGCCTTGACCGATGTCCAGTCGACGGGCAGCGCCGACAGCGCCGCCAGCAGACCGAAGCCGCCCAGCGCCGCGCCGGAGACGCGGTTGAGCCAGATCAGGCCGCCGCCCACGAACCAGCCGCGGGCCGCCGATGACACCAGCACCAGGGCTGCCCACCATGCCAGCGCGCCGACCAGGACGCCGGCGATCAGGATGGTGGCGGCGATCATGTCGCTGCCGACATTGCTCAACCCGCGACCGGCGAACACCGCACCGAACGCCATCACGGTGATCGGGTTGAAGATGGTGATGAAGAAGCTGGAGCTGAGATAGTGGAGATACGTCAGGTAGGGATGTGCCCGGTCGGCCGCGACGGGATCGCCGATCGTGCGCGGGCGGTGCCGGTAATACGACCATCCCATCCACATCAGCAGCACCCCGCCGATGGCCCGAATCAACGTCTCGTAGTGGGCGATGAATTCCGCCACGTAGCTCAGCCCGAACGCGGCCATGCCGCCGAACACGGCATCGCCGACAGCGGCGCCGATGCCGGTGGCGTAACCGGCAATCGCGCCGTGTGAAATGGCACGCTGGATGCACAGGATGCCGGCGGGCCCGATCGGCAGTGCAATCAAGAAGCCGATGACGGCGCCCTCGATGCCGAGATAGAGCGGTTCGATGCCATCGAGCAGCAAGACCGCCTCAGAGCCGCTGGGCCGCGAACGACCGCGGCGGCGCCACCAGCGCGTCTTGCGCCGCGATCAGCTGCAGCTCGCGTTCGCCGGCGCGCGACGTCGCTTCGAGGACGGCGAAGATGGCGGAGGCTGCAGAAGACAGCGCCGCGGCCACGTCGCGTGTTTGCAGCCACTGCGCCAGGAACAGCGCGGCGACCGCATCACCCGTGCCGTTGGGGGCGACGTCGAACGCCAGCAACGGGGTCACGATGCGCCAGGCGCCGGCAGCCGTCACGGCCAGCATCTCGATCGAGCCGTCGGCCGTGGCCGCATGCCGCAGGCTGGTGACCAGCACGACGGCGGGTCCGGCCGCGTGGGCGTTGGGCGCTAGCAGCGTCCGGGCCGCCGCGTGCGCGGCTTCCAGCGTCGTAACCGTGCGGCCGGTCAGCAGCTCGAGCTCGAAATGGTTTGGTGTGATCATGTCCGCCAGGGGGACGGCGCGCTGGCGGAAGAACTCGGGGATTCCCGGCCGCACGAACACGCCGCGGCCGACATCACCGATCACCGGGTCGCAGCACCAGATCGCGGCTGGATTGGCGTTTCGCACGGCGGCAACGGCATCGAGCACCACTTCCCCCAGGGCGGCATCGCCCAGGTAACCGCTGAGGATCGCATCGCAGCGCGGCAGGACGCCGCGCTCGCGGATGCCGTCGATCACATCGCGCACCTGCTCGGGTGCGGCGACGCGTCCCTTCCATGCACCGTATCCGGTATGGTTGGAGAACTCGACCGTATTGACCGCCCACACCTCGTGGCCCAGCCGTTGCAAGGGGAAAGCCGCTGCCCGGTTGCCGACGTAACCATAGGCCACATGAGACTGGATCGACAGGATTCGCATGCGGGGGCGGCAATTGGTTGTTACATCGGCTGATCGCTATATAGTCCGCCGCGCTTGCCGGGGGGAGAGGATTTCGCCATGACCGCCACCGTCCGTCCGCGTCGCAGCGTGCTCTACATGCCCGGCGCCAACACCCGTGCGCTGGAAAAAGCCCGCAGTTTGCCGGCCGATGCCCTGATCTTCGACCTCGAGGATGCCGTCGCGCCCGACGCCAAGGAGGCCGCCCGGGCCAATGTCGTGGCGGCAGCCGCCAGTCGTTCTTATGGCAAGCGTGAGATCGTCATCCGTGCCAACGGCCTTGGCACACCCTGGGGCCGCGAGGACATCTTGGCTATCGCCGGCTCTGGTGCCGATGCCGTGCTGGTGCCGAAACTGGAAGGTGCCGCTGACGTGGCCGCGGTCGTCGAGCTGCTCGACGAAGCCGGTGCGCCGCCTGCCATGGCGCTGTGGGGCATGATGGAAACGCCGCGTGGCATTTTGCACGCTGAAGAGATCGCTTCGGCTTCGCCGCGCCTGGCGTGTTTCGTGATGGGTACCAACGATCTGGTGAAGGACCTGCGCGCGCGTCATACGCCCATGCGGCTGCCGATGCTGGTCGCGCTGGGGGTGACGATGCTGGCGGCGCGCGCCAATGGCCTGGCGATCCTCGACGGCGTCTACAACGACATCCAGGACGCCGAGGGCTTCAAGGCCTCGTGCGTGCAGGGCCTGGAGATGGGCTTCGACGGCAAGACCCTGATCCATCCCAGCCAGGTCGAGCCGTGCAACGAGGTCTTTGCCCCGACGTCGGCGGACCTCGCCATGGCCGAGAAGATCGTAACCGCCTTCGACCAGGCACGCGCCGCGGGCAAGGGCGTGGTCACCGTCGATGGCCGCATGATCGAAAATCTCCATGTCGAGCAGGCGCAGCGCCAGCTCGCGCTGGCCAAGGCGATCGCCGGATTGGCCGGCGCCTGATGTCTTCACCTCTCCCGCAAGCGGGAGAGGTCGACGGGCGCGTAGCGCCCGGTCAGGCATATGGGCCTTCGGCCAATATGCCGAGGTGAGGGGATACACACGAGGAACCGAGTCCTTGGGCCCTCACCTTCCCATCGTGCTGCGCACGATGGGCCCCTTCCTCTCCTGCTCGCGGGAGAGGAGAGCACGGAGTCAACAATGACCAAGACCAATACCGGCAATTTCTTTGAAGACTTCCGCATCGGCCAGGAGCTTGTGCACGCAACGCCGCGCACGGTCACGGCCGGCGACGTTGCGCTGTACACGGCGTTGTATGGCACCCGCTTCGCGCTGCAATCCTCCGATGCGTTTGCGCAATCTCTGGGCCTGCCGCGCGCGCCGGTCGACGATCTGCTGGTCTTCCACGTCGTGTTCGGCAAGACCGTGCCCGACATCTCGCTCAATGCCATCGCCAATCTGGGCTATGCCGAATGCCGTTTCGGCGCGCCGGTCTACCCGGGCGATACGCTGTCGGCGAAATCGGTGGTCATCGGCCTGCGCGAGAATTCCAACCGCGAAAGCGGCGTCGTGCATGTACGCTCGACCGGCCGCAACCAGCACGGCGAGATCGTGCTCGACTACGTGCGCTGGGTGATGGTGCGCAAGCGCGATCCCAAGGCCGAGCTTCCGGTTGCCGTGACGCCCAAGCTGGCGCCCGCTGTCGCGGCGGCCGATCTCATGGTGCCGGCGGGCCTGTCGCTTGCGTCCTACGATGCGCAGCTTGCCGGCGCGATGCATCGCTGGGGTGACTACGCTATTGGCGAACGGATCGACCACGTCGATGGCATGACCATCGAGGAGGCCGAGCACATGATCGCCACGCGCCTCTATCAGAACACCGCGAAGGTGCATTTCGACCAGCGCCTGGCAGCCAGCAGCCGGTTCGGGCGCCGTCTGATCTACGGCGGCCATATCATCTCGCTGGCGCGTGCGCTGTCCTTCAACGGTCTGGCCAATGCGTTTCGGGTGGCCGCCATCAACGCCGGCAGCCACACCAACCCGACGCTGGCCGGCGATACGATCTACGCGTGGTCGCACGTGACCGACAAAGCCGAGCTCGCGCACCGAAACGATGTCGGCGCGTTGCGCCTGCGGACCGTCGCGGTCAAGAATGCGCCGTCGGCAGTCTTCCCCGACAAGACGGCAGACGGCCGGACCGACCCGTCCGTTGTCCTTGATCTTGACTATTGGGTGCTGATGCCGCGCTGATCTGCAGTGCCGGCGGGACCGCATTGCATTTCGTGCAAACCACTCGGTTTCGATGAGCAACGCGGGCTCAGGTGCTATGCGTTGACTTGCCGGCGGTGAGGACTAAAGTGCCTGCCGTGGCCGGGTCTTTGCGGACGATTCGTCCGCGAGGGACCCGGCGTCATCGTTTCCGGGACAGGCATGAGCACAGCCGACGGGCCGGTTTCACGGCCACTTTCTCCCCACCTGACGGCCTATCGGCCGCAGCTCACCTCGATGATGTCGATCACGCATCGCGGGACCGGTATCGCACTCGCGGTCGGGCTGGCGTGGCTGGTGGTCTGGATCTGCGCTGCCGCGTCCGACGCCGCTACCTATGGCATCGTCGCATCCTTCAACGGCTCGATCCTCGGCCGCATCTTCCTGTTCGGCTGGACGGCCAGCCTTTTCTATCACCTGTTCAACGGCATCCGGCATTTGTTCTGGGACGCCGGCTACGGGCTCGAGTTGAAGGAAGCTTATGCCAGCGGCTGGACGGTGCTCGCCGCGACAGCCGTTTGCACGATTGGCAGCTGGCTGATCGCCAGCCTGGTGAGGTAGGGGCCATGGCCGATCTTCGTTCGCCGCTTGCCCGTGTGCGCGGCCTGGGTTCGGCCCAGGACGGCACGCATCATTGGTGGCTGCAGCGTGTCACGGCGATAGCGCTGGTACCGCTGGTGGTATGGTTCGTCATCTCGATGCTGCGCGTGGCACCCGAAGGTCAGGCGGCGGTGCGCGCCTGGATCGCCTCGCCGATCACCATGACCATGCTGATCCTCTTCATCGCCGTCGGGCTGTGGCACGCGGCGCTGGGCATGCAGGTCGTGATCGAGGACTACGTGCATGGCAAGGGCTGGCGCATCGGGCTGGACTTGGCAGTGAAATTCATCGCCGCGGCCCTGATCGTCGCCGGCATCGTGGCGATCTTCAAAATCGCGTTCGGAGGCTAGTCATGCCGCTCGACGACAAGAAGGGCAATTCGTCAGGCAATGGCGCCGCCGGCACAGTGTCCATCGGCGGCCGTGCCTACAAGGTCATCGACCATACCTACGACGTCGTGGTCGTCGGTGCCGGCGGCGCCGGCCTGCGCGCCACCTTCGGCATCGCCGCCAAGGGATTGAAGACCGCCTGCATCAGCAAGGTGTTCCCCACGCGCAGCCACACCGTGGCGGCGCAGGGCGGCATCTCGGCGGCGCTGGGCAACATGGGCGCCGACGACTGGCGCTGGCACATGTACGACACCGTTAAGGGGTCGGACTGGCTGGGTGACCAGGACGCCATCGAGTACATGTGCCGCGAGGCGATTCCGGCGATCATCGAGCTGGAGCATTACGGCGTGCCGTTCAGCCGCACGGCCGAGGGCAAGATCTACCAGCGGCCGTTCGGCGGCATGACGACGGAGTTCGGCAAGGGCATCGCACAGCGCACCTGCGCTGCCGCCGACCGCACCGGCCATGCGATCCTGCACACGCTCTATCAGCAGTCGCTGAAGCACCATGCCGAGTTCTTCATCGAGTATTTCGCGCTCGATCTGATCATGGACGAGGGCGTCTGCCGTGGCGTGATGGCGTGGAACCTCGACGACGGCACCATCCATCGCTTCCGTTCCCACATGGTGGTGCTGGCCACCGGCGGCTATGGCCGTGCCTACTTCTCGGCCACGTCGGCGCACACCTGCACGGGTGACGGCGGCGCCATGGCCCTGCGCGCCGGCCTGCCGGTGCAGGACATGGAGTTCATCCAGTTCCATCCCACGGGGATCTACGGCGCCGGCTGCCTGATCACCGAAGGCGTGCGCGGCGAAGGTGGCTACGTCACCAACAGCAACGGCGAGCGCTTCATGGAGCGCTATGCACCGTCGGCCAAGGACCTCGCTTCGCGCGACGTCGTCAGCCGCTCGATGACCATCGAGATCCGCGAGGGCCGCGGTTGCGGCCCCAACAAGGACTACATCGAGCTGCACATCGAGCATCTCGAGCCCAAGGTGATCCACGAGCGTTTGCCCGGCATCGCCGAGACGGCGCGTATCTTCGCGGGCGTCGACGTCACCAAGCAGCCGATCCCGATCGTGCCGACCTGCCACTACAACATGGGCGGTATCCCGACCAACTTCCGCTGCGAAGTGGTGACGGTGAAGGACGGCGATCCCAACGCGGTGGTGCCGGGCCTGATGGCGATCGGCGAAGCGGCCTGCGTGTCGGTGCACGGCGCCAACCGCCTGGGCTCCAACTCGTTGCTCGATCTGGTGGTGTTCGGCCGCTCGGCGGCGATCCGCGCCGGCGAGGTCGTGCAGGCGGGTGCTGCGCACAAGTCGCTACCCAACGCGGGTGAGGACGCCATCGCGCGGCTCGACAAGGCGCGTCATGCCAGCGGTGGCACCGGCACGGCGCAGCTGCGCCTGGAGATGCAGCGCGCCATGCAGAGCGATTGCGCCGTGTTCCGCACCCAGCAGTCGCTGGATGAGGGCTGCAAGCGGCTCGACAAGGTGTTCGGCGGCAAGACCGACATCCGGGTCAAGGATCGCTCGATGATCTGGAACTCGGACCTGGTCGAGACCCTGGAGTTCGAGAACCTCGTGCTGCAGGCCCAGGCCACCGTGCGTTCGGCAGCCAACCGCACCGAGAGCCGCGGCGCGCATGCGCGCGAGGACTTCCCGGAGCGCGACGACAAGAACTGGCTGAAGCACTCGGTGATCTGGGTCGACGACAAGGGCGGCACCAGGATCGATTACCGCCCGGTCAAGCTTCAGCCCATGAGCAACGATGTGCAGTCCTTCCCGCCCAAGGCGCGGGTCTACTGAGCGGCAGGCAGAGCCCGGAGTGAGACGCAATGGTTGAATTCGCACTGCCCGCCAACTCGAAGGTCGATCGCAACGGCACGGCCTATCCGGCACCGTCGGGCGCCAAGCGGGTGAAGTCGTTCAAGGTCTATCGCTGGAACCCCGACGACGGCAAGAATCCGCGCATCGACACCTACGACATCGATCTCGCCGACTGCGGGCCGATGATTCTCGACGCGCTGATCAAGATCAAGAACGAGGTCGACAGCACACTGACGTTCCGCCGCTCCTGCCGCGAGGGTGTGTGCGGATCGTGCGCCATGAACATCGACGGCACCAACACGCTGGCCTGCACCAAGTACATCGACGACGTGAAGGGCGACGTGAAGATCCACCCGCTGCCGCACATGCCGGTGGTGAAGGATCTCGTGCCCGATCTGACGACGGCGTATGCCCAACTGGCCTCGGTCGAGCCGTGGCTGAAGAACGAGAGCCCGGCCCCGGAGCGCGAGCGCCTGCAATCGCCGCAGGAGCGCGCCAAGCTCGACGGGTTGTGGGAGTGCATCCTGTGCTTCTCCTGCACCACCAGCTGCCCCAGCTACTGGTGGAACGGCGAGCGCTATCTCGGTCCGGCGGTGCTGCTGCAGGCCTATCGCTGGATCGTCGACAGCCGCGACGAGGCGACCGGCGACCGGCTCGACCAGCTCGAGGATCCGTTCCGCCTCTACCGCTGCCACACGATCATGAACTGCACCAAGACCTGCCCCAAGGGTCTGAACCCGGCCAAGGCCATCGCCGAAATCAAGAAGATGATGGTGGCGCGGAAGTAGGACGACACACCTGCCGCTAGAGCGCTTCACGTTTTGATAGAAGCGGAGAGGCCTGGTCGGCTGCCGCTGTCATCCTGAGCGAAGCGAAGGATCCTGCGGTGTTGGTATAGCCGCTGTCGGCGCCGATGATCACCAGCGCCGGCGCTCTTTGAGCGATCCACCGCAAGGTCCTTCGCTGCGCTCAGGACGGCAATGGCGTTCCATCACACGATGAACCGCTCCAGACGCTGACGCAAAGCCCTCCGCGCGGAGGGCTTTGTTATGTTGAGGCACTCCGCTCAGTCGAGGCGGATGTCGGCGACCTTGACGACCTCTGCCCACTTGTCGATCTCGGCTTCGACGAAGCGCTGGAATTCCAGGCTCGGCAGGGGCGCAGCCTCCTGTCCCTGGTCGGCGAGCAGGGGCTGGATCGACGGGTCGAGCAGGGCATCCTTCATCGCCGCGTAGATCCGGTCGCGGATGGTGTCGGGCAAACCCGCGGGACCAAACAGTCCTGTCCATCCCGAGGCGATCAGCCCCGGCACGCCCTGCTCGATCGCGGTCGGCAGGTCGGGCGCGAAAGCGACGCGGCGCTCCGACAACACGGCCAGCCCGCGCAGGTCGCCGCTGCGGATGTGCGGCAGCAGCGGTGCGTAGTAGATCATCATCTTCACGCGTCCGGCCAACAGGTCGGAGATTCCCCGGCCGACGTCGCGATAGGGCACGTGCACGATCTTGGCGCCGGTCTTCAGACGCAGCAGCTCGGTCGCCAGGTGGCCCGATCCGCCGACGCCGCTGGATGCGTAGTCGACGCCGTTGGGCTCTGTCTTTGAATAGGCCACGAACTCGGCCAGCGTGCGTGCCGGCACCGAGGGATGGACCACGACCAGGCCCGGCGGTGTCGCGGCGCGGCCGATCGGCGTGAAGTCGCGCAACACGTTGTAGGGCAGGGTGGGCATCAGCGGCACCAGCGTGGCGTGCGAGGCCACCGTGCCCATCACCAGCGTGTAACCGTCGGGCGGCGACTTCGCGACGGCATCGCTGCCGATGGCACCTGTCGCGCCCGATTTGTTGTCGATGATCAGCGGCTGGCCCAGCGATTGCGACATGCGCGGCGCGATCATGCGCATCGCCATGTCGGTCGTCGATCCGGCGCCGTAAGGTACGATGATCCGGATCGGTCGGCTCGGGTATGGCTCGCCGCCGGCGCGGGTCTGCGCCCGCGCCGGCAGGCCACCCAGGCCGGCCGTGACCGCGGTGCTGACCGCGGCCCCGACCAGGATACGTCTGCGAGACAAAGCCATGCCATCTTCTCCACGCACAGGTCGAACCGGTCAGATCGCGTCGACCCGCGCGAACGACATCCGCTTGATGCGGCCACTCGAGACGGTAAGGCCGGTGACCGCGCCGGCAGCGTTGCGTTCGATGCGTGCCAGCTGCGTGACGGCAAGCCACGGGCTGGGCGTCTCGATCTCGATCAAGTCGACCGTCACGCCCCGCACCGGCCAGGCCGCGCCGCCGGTCACCAGTGGACCCGCCACCGCGATGGCATAGCCGCCCGCGGACACCGGCTCGATGGTCCAGGTCGCACCGCAGTCCGTGGCCTGGTATCGGCCGGCGAGATCGGCCGGCGGCCGGTCGCGGTACGCCAGCCGGCGGAACGGCAGCACACGCCCGGCGCCCAGCGCCACCTCCAGCGTGTCGTTCGTGGCCGGCAGGCGCAGCGCGAATTCGAAGGAGCCGCGATCGGCCACCAGCCAGCCGTCACCGCGCGGCATCAGCGCGAACGGCATGCCGTTCTGGATCACGGTGGGCTCGCCATCGCGCCAGACGAGGTCGAACAGGGACGGCTCCGCCTCGTTGACGTAGGTGCCGGCGACATCTTCGATCGCCGAGGCGGCCACCGGCTCCGGTGCCGGCGTCAGCATGTTGGCGTCGCGCAGGATATCGACGGCAACGGTGCGTGCCAGCCGATGCGGGTCGGCGCTGCTGAGGTTGGCGATGACGACCACGCTCAGGCGCGCGTCCGGGACTCGCAGGAATTCGGTGCGATAGCCCGGCCACAAGCCACCGTGCCCCAGCGTGGCGAGGCCACGCAGCTGGCCGCGCTCGATGCCGCGCAGGTAGTTGTTGGCGCTGCCGCCGGCCAGCGGCATTGACGTCGTCAGGCGTTGCGGCAGATCGGCAGGGCGCAGCACCGGCCGATCGAAATGCCGGCTCCAGATCAGCAGATCCTCGACCGTGGAGATCAATCCGCCCTCGCCACCCTGCGGGTAGGCATGGGGCGCACGCCGCACGCTGCCGTCCGGGTTGGCGAGATAGCCGGTGGCGAGGTCGGGCACCGGCACGTCGAGCGAGGCGTTCAGCAGGGAGCGCGTCATACCCAGCGGCGTGAAGATGCGGTCGGCCAGAAAAGCGCCCAGCGATTGGCCGCTGATGCGCTCGACGATCAGTCCCAGCAGCAGGAAGTTGGTGTTGCTGTAGAGAAAGCGGCTGCCGGGCGCAAAATTGAGATGGTGGTTGCGGCACACCGCCGCCAGCAGGTCCTCGGCACGACAGGGACGATCAAGCCCGTGACCGCCCAGCCGCAGCAGCTCGAGGAAGTCGGGCAGGCCGCTGCTGTTGCGCATCATCTGATCGACTGTCACCGGCAGCGGCGGCAGCTCGGGCAGATAGGTATGCGGCGGCTCGTCGAGTGACAGGCGTCTCTCGTCGGCCAGCATCAAGGCCGCCGTGACCGTGAACTGCTTGGTGACCGATGCGATGCGAAAGCGCGTCGCTGGCGTGATCGGCACGCGATAGTCGACGCTGGCCAGTCCGTAGCCGCGGCACACCAGGATCTCGCCGTCCTGCATCACGCCGACGACGGCGCCCGGCGATCCCTCACGCGTGAAGCGAGCGAAGATGGCATCGATCCGGCGATCGAGGCTGAGACGGTCGACAGCAGGCATGACAGACCCTTGGCGGTGCGGTTCCGGGGCGCAACCGTGTCGGACCCGGACCGCGACGTCCACCTTCGTGCTTGCAAAGCCGACAACGAAAACACGCGGAAGATCGACTTCCGCGTGTCTTCAGCACCTGCCGGCGCGAGGCCGGCGGCAGCATTTCAGTTGGAGGCTGTCGTGCACCGCGCCCGGCACTGCGCGACCAGCGCGTCGACCCGATCCTTATGGGCTTCGGGGAAATAGTCGTACTCGTCCTTGGCGCAGTTCTTCACGCGGAAGGTCACCGCGCCCGAGGCGGCCACGAAGCGCTGCGGCTCCGGCGCGCAGGCGTTCTGGCTGTCAGGAAATACGTAGGTGTACTGCTGAATCGGTGCCTGCGGTGCCGTGGACGCCGGCGCCGAATAGGGGATTCCCGGCAGCACGCCGGCCTGCGGATTGACGTCGGACAGTGTTGCGGAGCTTCGCGGCGAGTTAGCGCAACTTGCGAGGATCAAAGTCGAGAGGACTGCACACGCTACCTTTTTCATCGTCTTGCCCCGTTATTCAAAACGTCACGTAAGAGTTTGTAAACAAATGCCTTTTTGTGTTCGCGACTTATGAATACTCCTTTTTGTGAGGATAGGAAAGTGGTTTCGCGCTGCGCTGCGAATTGGCGCGTTTCGTTGGCACTATGATGCCGGCGCGATTGGCGTAGGCTCCGACGGGAACCTGAGAACAGGAGGAGCTTCATGGGCACGGGCGGTTGGATTGTTCTGGGACTCATTGTCGTCGTCGTCATCTGGGTCATCGCGACGTACAACGGCTTGGTTTCCCGCCGTAACCAATCGCAGAACGCCTGGAGTCAGATCGACGTCCAGCTCAAGCGACGCCACGACCTGATCCCCAACCTGGTGCAGGTCGTGAAGGACGCGATGAGCTATGAGCAGGAGACGCTGAAGACCGTCATCGAGGCCCGCAATCGCGCCGTCGCGGCAACTGGTCCGGCCCAGGCCAGCGTGGCCGAGGCGGCCCTCAGCGAAGCGACCGGAAAGCTTCTGATGCTGATGGAGAACTATCCGACGCTGAAGGCCAACGACAATGTCATGCAGCTCCAGGAAGAGCTGACGGCCACCGAAAACAAGATCTCCTTCGCGCGTCAGTTCTACAATGACAGCGTCATGGGCCTGAACAACGCAGTACAGTCCTTTCCCGGCAACCTGATCGCCGGCCGCTTCGGGTTCACGACCGGACAGTTCTTCGATGTGCCCGAAACCGAGAAAGCGGTTCCGCAAGTGAAACTGCGTTGAGGTCGGGATGGCCGATCCACGACCCGGACCTTGGGGCAGCCCGCCACGTCCGCACGGCACGGCGCCCGCAGCAGCGCCGGGGGGCGGGCCCTGGCTGCCCGCCGCTGGCGATGCGGCGTCCGGTGCGACCGAAGGAACCGGTCCTGCCGTCGGCACCGCCATCGGCGCGGCTGACTTCCTGGCCGCGCAGCGGGCCAATCGCCGGCGCACGCTCGTTCTGCTGTCGCTGCTGACGCTGATCGCGGCGGGGCTTGGCTACCTGCTGGGCTGGTATTGGGATGCGGGATCTCGGACGTATGCCAGCGCCGGCGTCGTGAGTGCGAGCGGCGTGCTGGTGGCACTTGGGTTGGGTGCGGTCTCGATCATCTGGAGTTCGATATCGCTGGCCTGGGGCGGCCGCATGGTGCTCGCCATGACCGGTGGCCACGAAGCGTCCAAGGAAACCGAGCCGCAGCTGTTCAACGTCGTCGAGGAGATGTCGATCGCCTCCGGGCAGCCCATGCCGCGCGTTTTCATCATCGAGGATGGGGCGATGAACGCCTTTGCGACCGGAACCTCCGGCCGCAACGCCACGATCGGCGTAACCCGCGGCCTGTTGGACGGACTCAATCGCGAAGAACTGCAGGGCGTGATCGGCCATGAGATGGGCCATATCGCCAACCTCGACATGCGCTACATGACCGTGGTCGGCGTCACGGTCGGTCTCATCGCGCTGGTCAGCGACATGATCCTGCGCGTGATGAACTGGGGGCCGGGCCGATCGCGCGACCGTGGCAGTGGTGGCGGTGGCGCCGCGGCGATCCTGATTGTGGTGCTGATCGTGGTCGCGCTGTTGGCGCCGCTGGCGGCCAAGCTGGTGCAGTTCGCGGTGTCGCGGCAGCGCGAGTACCTCGCCGACGCCACCTCGGTCCAGTTCACCCGCAATGCCGCCGGCCTGATCTCGGCGCTGCACAAGCTCACGGCGGCTGCGCGGCCGTTCGCCGGCGCCAGCCGCGCCACCCAGCATCTGTTCATCGTCAATCCCCTGCACCAGTTCGGCGCCAAAGCATCGGCATTGATGGCCACGCACCCGGCGACCGAAGACCGGATCGCGCGGTTGCGGGCGCTGGGGCGCTGATCCATGGCCCGTTAGGGCATTGACAAGACGGATGTTTTGATTTTCTGTATACGGAATACGGTACTCAGGAATGCTGATGACGCGCCTTGAACTGCAACCCGACCTGGCCGAGCGTGTCCACGACGCCCTGCTCGACTCCATCTGCGCCGGCCGATTGGCACCCGGCGAACGGGTGACGCAGGAGGGGTTGGCGGCGCTGTTCGGGGTGTCGCGCCAGCCCGTGCTGCAGGCCTTGATGCTGCTGAAGCGCCAGGGATTCATAGTCGACGCCGGCCGGAAGGGCGTGATGGTGGCGCCACTGGACCCCGACCATGTCCGTCACCTGTACGAGATCCGCGCGGCCCTGGACGGCGCTGCCGCGCGGGCGGCGGCGGCGCGCATGACGGCGACGCTGGCAGAGCGCGGGCTGGCGTTGCTGCAGGCCGGACAGGCGGCCGTGGCATCGGCCGATACCGGTCGGCTGATCGCCGCCGACGTCGATTTTCATCTCTTCATCTATGAAGCCTCCGGCAATCCCCTGTTCGGCCAGACCGCCGCGCCGCACTGGCGGCACCTGCGGCGCGTCATGGGCGCGGTGCTGCGCGACCAGGCATCCTACGAGGCCGTATGGCGCGAGCACGCGGCGATCCTGCATGCCCTGGTGGCGCGCGATGGTGCGCAGGCCGAAGCGTTGGTGCGGGCGCATGCCGATGATGCCGCCGCACGTCTCGCCGGTTCGCTCGAACCCGGCACGCCAGCAGATTCTCAACGGGCAGCCGGCTGAGGGCCGGCGACAAATTTCCTCAGGAGGACGCCATGAAGCTCACCGCGCAGCAGCTGAAGCAGTTCGACGAAGAGGGCTACCTCTTCTTTCCGAACTATTTCTCCGCCGAGGAGACCGCCCTTCTGAAAGGCGAGGTGCCGGGCGTCTTCGCCCAGCGCCGGGAGGAGAACGTGCGCGAGAAGACCGGCGACGTGGTGCGCACAGCGTTTGCCGTGCACACCTACCATCCGGTGTTCGAGGCGCTGGTGCACCATCCGCGCTTCGTCGAGCCCGCCGAGCAGCTGCTGGGCGACCGCACCTA
>DATEIF010000198.1:0-21699 GCA_035279205.1 Vineibacter sp. | reverse complement strand
AAGGCTGTACGAATGTTGCCGCCGGGCTGACCGCCGTTGAGGTCGTCGCCGATGAACGGATTGTCCTGGAACGCGTAGTGTGCCGAACTGCCGGTGGCGGCCGCGGCCGCATTGATGGTGTCGACCAGCCGCTGCAGCGTCGCGGACGCCGACGTCACGGCACTGAGCTCGGCGCCGTCGTTATCCTGGACCTCCTGCAGCGCCACGATATCGGGCGCGCGCAGGTTGTTCAGGATCTGAGAGGCAATCTGCGTGAACTTCGCCGTATCGTCATCGACATTGGCTTGGCGCTGCGCCAGGGTGGTACCGGCGACCAGGTTGATGTCCTCGACTTTGGGATCGAGGTTTTCCACGTTGTACGATGCGATCGTCAGGCGTTCGGCGGAGCCAGTGACCGACGTGACCTCCCGCGTCAGCGGGCCGGGATCGGCCACGGTGAAAGCCTGGGTCGGGGCGACTTGGTAGTTGCCGAAATCGTAGCCGACGACGCCTGTCACATCGCTGAGCCGCGCGCCGGCGTTGACGTCGGGCGAGACGAAGCCGGCGAGTACGCCACTGTCGTCATCGATCTGGATGCGCTCCGGATTGAAGTCGCCGCCAACGGTGTTGGTGTCACCAAACGCCGGTTGGCCACCTTCGACCAGGATCGTGCCGCGATCGGTGAGGCCGGTGGCGTTGAGGCCGTTGTTGGGGTTGTCGTCGTTGTCGACGATCGTGTAGATCTCGCCGAAGTCGCTGGTCGGACCGGTGGCCACCGGGTTCTTCACTGTGACCAGCATGCCTTCGAGGCTTTCGTAGAAGTCGATACCGTCATGCACCGGGTCGAACGCGGCAAGACCGTCGTCGTCGAGGACCTCGGTCGGCGGCTTGCGGCCGGCCGAGCCCCCAAGTTGCGTAGCCACGATCGTCGGCCCGACGCCAAGATCCGAGATGTTCGCCGCCGTGGCGGTGATCTCGGTGATCGACAGGCTGCCCGGCGCGGCGCCGTTGGGCGTGAACTCGCTCACCTGACCATTGACGCTGACCAGATGGCCGACCGTCACCGCCGGCGCGCTGCTGGTGAAGACAAAGATGCCGTCTGACGTCGCGATATTGCCGTCACCCGTCGCATCCTGGATGTAGAAGCCGTTGCTGTCGATCGCCGTCACGACGCCCTGGGTCGTTACGGTCTGGCCGGCGAACGCGGAGACGTGACCAGCGCCCTGGATCGTGTAGATCGCGATTGTCTGCGCCGCTGGCGCCGTCGTGAAGTCAAGCGCGTCGGCGGTGATGCCGGTGAAGGCGTTGCCGGCGTCATCCTGGATTGCGCCTGACGCAACAACGACGTCGTAAGCCGTCCCCGCCGCAAGATTGGCCGCCAGATTGATGGTGGCTGTGCTGCCGTTGAAGGTCACCGTGCCATCGGGATCGACCGCGCCGACCGTGATGGTGCGCACGTCACCGGCACCGTTGGTGATCGTGATATCGCCGGTACCGGCCTGCACCGCGTCATTGAACGTCAGCACGATGTCGGCCGATGTGGCAACGCCCGTCGCATTGTCGGCCGGATTGGACGACACCAGCGCCGGCGGCGTGGTGTCGGGGCCACCGCCGCCCAGCGCGGCGCTCGTCACCTGGATATCGTCGATCCCCACCCACTCATCGCTGCCGGCGGCGTTGGTCGTGAGAATGCGCACCTGGACCTGCGCCTGGTTGGCGGCATCGGCCGGCAAGGTGACGTCGACCGCGGTCACCTGACTGGCCGCATTGGCCGTCGTGGCATCGGCAACATAGCCACCCGCTACATTCGTCCAGGTACCCGATGCACCGATGCGATACTGCACGGCCACCTGTTGCACGGCATCATCGGCCGACGCATCGAGGTCGCGCACGTTGAAGCGAACACGGACATCCTGCTGACCGGTGGCGTCGAGATACAGCACCAGGCTGGGCGCATCCGCCGTACCGGAACCGTTGAGAGCTACTGCTGGATCGGCAATCGCAAACTCGGCGACGCCGCCTGCCGTCAATGTGTTGGGTGCTGTCTGGTTGGCAATCACGTCGAGCGCGCCAAGGCTCGCGCCCGTCAGCGTGCGCGGATCGACACCCGTCGGTGATCCGGCATCGATGTCGCCCAGGAACCCCTCGATGCTCGGCACGCCTGTCCAACTATCGTTGGCTGTGATCAGCGCCGGATCGCTCCAGGTCTGCGCCAACGGGCCGGAAGCCAACGAGTGATAGGTGGCCGACATGAAGTTATCCTCCTGGCGTCACGACGCGTCACCGCCGGAATCGCGGATGGCGCCACGCTGTGTGGTTGATGATGCGGGACAACAGACCGTCACGAAGGCGCGCGGGGAAACGCGTGGGGCGCCTTTCGTAAAGGTGAGAATTTACAGGTCTGTGTCCTCGCGTTCACAGCTACGTGACATGAAGCTGACGGCGCTGGATAAGTTGGCGCAGCGTCCCCGGGGACATTTCTGCTGGTCCGAAACGCGTGACAACAATGACAACAATGACAGAAACAAACTTGCTTGCGCCTGATACATCCGCAATGAGCGTTTCGTTACCAAAAGCAATGCACGCACCAGTGCGTGTCGCGCTCATATGGACAGAGTCCGTGGCGCATCAAGGAGTCCAAAAATCGGCCCTGGAAAAAATCCTGGGGAGCGCTGGCGACCGCCAGCATCAAGGCGAAAGCTTTGCTTTCGCCTGACATGAGCGGGCCAGAGGCCCGCGCTCCCAGGCGCGCGATCAGGCGAAGACGTCGGGGACGTAGCGGCCGGAGCGTTCCATCTCGGCCAGCCAGATCGACGCCTGCTCGTCGGTACAGCCGACGGTCTCCTTGTAGATATCCGCCAGTGTCTGCCGCGCGGCCGGTGCCATGTTGAGGCCATCGCCGCACAGGAACACGATGGCGCCCTGGCGGAACAACGCCCGCACCTTCTCCCGCTCCTGCCACAGCCGATGCTGCACGAAGGTGATGTCACCCTCGGGCTTGCGGTAGAACGCCGGCAGCAGGCTGACGATGCCGTCGCGCTCCCAGGCTTCCAGTTCCTCGCGATAGAGGAAATCGACATCGGGGTGGTCGCAGCCGAAGAACAGCAGCGCGGGTCCGGCCTTCTCGCCGGCAGCGTCGCGCAGGGCGCGCTCCTGCACGAAGCCGCGGAACGGCGCCAGGCCGGTGCCGGCGCAGATCATCACGACGGGCGTCGCATTCGATGCCGGCGGATGGAACGGCACGTTGGGCGTCTTGATCGCGACCGGAACCTGGTCACCGACCTTCATGCGCGACAGGTAGCTCGAGCAGGTACCGCGGAACTGCCCCTGCCCCGACCAGGCCGGCGCATCGACGACTGCCACCGTCAGGCTGCACTGCGTCGGCGCCATGCGCGGTGAGGACGATATGGAGTACTGGCGCACGCGCATCGCCGGCAGCATCTCCAGGAATTGGCCCAGGTCGACCTGGCAGGACGGCCAGGCTTCGAGCAGTTCCAGCACGCTGACACGCTTCTTCAGGATCTCGGCCTGATAGCGCTCGGGATCGGCGGCAACCGCGGCCAGTTCCGCTTGATGCGGCGGGCAAGGATTGAGCGCCGCAAGCTGCTCGACGTTCTTGCGGGTCGCCGGCGCCGACAGCTCGACATGGCGCCCGAACAGCTCCTGGATCGAGACCGGCCGATCCGTCGGCAGCGACGCCGCCATGGCGCCGCGTGTCGAGCGCAGGACCACCGCCGCGTCCGGGCGCAGTCCCATGCGGCGCGCGGCGCGCTCGATCAGTTCAGGGTGATTCTCCGGCAGCACCGCGAGGTAGTCTCCGGCGGCATATGTGACGCCATCCGGCAGCGTGAACTCGAGATGCCGCTTCGAGCGACCCAGCGGCGAGGTCATGTCCACCAGCTCGCGGTTGTCGCTGATGACGGCGAAATCGAGCTTGTTCTCTTCAACCAGCTGCAGGCTGGCCGACGGAACGACCTCGACATCGTAGAGCGGGCCGCTGGCGACCTCGGCCATCGCAACGCCGAGTGTCGACGATACGGTCGGCCAGAAAGCGCCGTACCATTTCTCGAAATCGCCGAAGAAATCGGCACGCGCATCGCCCTCGCCGCGCTCCATGAACGATTGCGCGCCGGCGCGGCTCAGCAGGTCATCGATCTCCTTGGGCACGGATTGGTAGGTCATCGTCCAGTCGCGATTGCCGCAGCCGAACAGGGCATAGCGCACGCCCATCAGCGCGCCATCCGGCACACCGGCAAGCCAGGTCAGGAACTTGCGCGCGTTGTCGGGCGGCTGGCCGTTGTAGGACGCCGTCACCACGCCCACGGCGCCATCCTTGGACAGCATGCCGGCATAGTCGTCCAGCGGCGCCACCTTGACGGCATACCCGCGTGCCTGGCCATCGCTGGCGATGCGCCGCGCGAACGCCTCGGACGAGCCGGAGTTCGAGCCATACAGAAGCAACAAGGGCGTGCCGTGCGACGGCACCGCAGCGGCAGACACTGGTGCTGCCGTTGGCACCGGCGCCAACTTTGTCGCCAGCGTTCGTGCCACCTGCTTGCGGACCCGGGCATAGATCTTGAGGCCCTCGGGCTTCAAGGTCAGCGTCTCCTTGACGACCAGCTTGTAGGGGGCCGTGGTCCGCAGGTCGAAGCGCTGCAGCATCATGGCGATGACCAGCAGCGACTCCTGCCAGGCGAAAGCGCGTCCGATGCAGGCGCGCACGCCGTTGCCGAAGGGTAGCCAGGCATGCGGCGGTATCTTCTCGCGCAGCTCGGGTGTGAAGCGATCAGGATCAAAGCGGCCGGGATCCGTCCACACCGTGGAATCACGATGCAGCGACGGCGTCAGGATGGAGAGCACATCGCCCTTCTTCAGCGGGTAGCGTCCGGCCAGGACCGTGTCCTCCTTCGCCCTGACCGCGAACAACGGTGCGGTCGGCCAGACCCGGATCGATTCGCGCAGCACCTGGTCGATGTAGGTGAGCTTGGCGATGTCCTCGAAGCGCGGCAGGCCATCGCCGAGCACGGCATCGACCTCGGCGCGGGCGCGCGCGAGGATATCGGGATTCTCCAGCAACAGGTGCGTCGTGAAGGACAGCAGGCCGCTGGTCGTCTCGTGACCGGCGATCAGGAACGTCACGAGCTGATTGCGGATATTGGCATCATCCAGACGATCGCCCGTCGTGGGATCCTTCGCCGTGAGCATCAGGTTGAGCAGGTCGCGCGGCGCCTCGTCCGGGCTGAGCCGGCGACGCTCAGCGATCACCTCGTCCGTGATCTGGTGCATCAAGCGGCAGTCGGAATCATACTGGCGCTGCGTCATCAGCATGAGACGCGTCTGCAGCGGCACGCGGTTGGTGCGGCTGCCGGCTTCCGCCAGCGCCCGCACCATGGCGTCGACGAAGACGTGCATCTCGCGCTGATAGAAGGAATTGAAGCGGTTGCCGAAGCCGCACAGTGCAATGGTGTCGAGCGTCAGGCGGGTCATGTTGTCGGCGACGTCGATCGGCGACGCCGGTCCGAAACGCTCCCAGCGCGTCAGCATCTGGTCGGCGATGTCGAGCATGTCGTCGAAGTAGTTGCGCATTGATGCCGGGCCAAACGCCGGCATCAGGATGCGATGCGCCTTGGACCAGTTGGGCTCGGTACCGTACGCGGTGAACAGGCCATCGCCGGCAAAGTCGCGAATATGCTTCAGTGCGCCATGGACGAACTTCTCGAACCGCGTTTCGTCGCAGGCGTCACTGACCAGCTCGACCGAACTCAGTACCAGGATCGATCCGCCGCCCGGGAAGGCAAGCCGATAGATCGGGCCGTGCTCTTCGGCCAGCTTCATCATGTTCTGGATCGGAACCTCAAAACCAACATCCGGCACGTTGCCGACGATCGGCCGCACGCGTGGTTGAGGGATCTGAACCGGGCTCGTCGACATCGTAACCTCCCTACCAACGTTAAGCGTCATGTGTACTGACGCACATTCTTGCAACCCGTCTGTCGGCACGACGGGCCGTACTTCAACCTCGGAAGACTAGGCCGATTTGATCCTCTTTGGCGAGGAGTCCTCAAGCCATGTCATCCGAACGCCCCTGTCATCCCGAGCATAGCGAGGGATCCAGGCGCCGCCCGTGGATCCCTCGCTATGCTCGGAATGACAAAGGAGGTCGGATGACCGAGGCGCTCGGGACGACAGAGGCGGTCGACAGACCTTGCAAGCCCTCTAGGTTTCGCAGGAAGATGATGACCGCGGCTGGCAACGACAAATCAAGCGGGCGCACCCAGCGTCCAGACGTCCGGCGCGGGAGGACACGATGACCCGACTCGGCGGAATCGACGCCAATTTCCTGTATTTCGAGACGGCCGAAACGCCGATGCATGTGGCGGGCTTCACATTGTTCGACCTGCCCGAGGGCTATGTCGGCAGCTTCCATGACAACTATCGCGACATGCTGGTGAGCCGCCTGCACCTGGTGCCGATCTTCAGCAAGAAGCTGGCGCCGACCCTGCTGGACATCCATCATCCGTCCTGGATCGACGCGCCCGACCTCGATCTGTCCTATCACTTCCGGCACATCACGCTGCCGGCGCCCGGCTCGTTGGAGCAGCTGGAAGCGGTCATCGCCCGCCTGCATTCCCAACAGCTCGACCGCAACCAGCCGCTGTGGCAGTTCACCACCATCGACGGCATCGATACCGGCCAGGTCGCGCTCTACTCAAAGGTCCATCACGCCGCGGTCGATGGCGGCGCCGGCATGGTGATAACCAACACCATGTACGACCTGACGCCCGAACCGCGAAAGGTCAAACCGCCGGCGACGCCGAACCAGCCGGCAACACCGGGCCGGCCTGATCCCATTGGCGACCTGGTCACCAGCATGGTGCGCTTCCAGCTCGACATGTGGCGGTCGGCACCGGAAGTGCTCGGCAATGTCGCCAGCATGTTCTTCCCCAAGGTACCCCGCGGGGCGCCGCTGTCGCAGTACCTGCCCAAGTCGCCGGTGCGCGAGCTGCCCAAGCTGATTGCGCCCAAGACGCCCTTCAACGCCACCATCACCGGCGAACGGTCCTACGCGGCACGGTCGCTGTCGCTGGCCGAGGCCAAGGCCGTCGGCAAGGCGACCGGCGGCAAACTGAACGACGTGGTGATGGCGGTCTGCGCCGGGGCTTTGCGGCGATACCTGCTGGGACGGGGCGAGCTGCCCCAGTCGGAGCTGATCGCGTTCGTGCCGATCTCCCTGCGCGAGCTCGGCAACACCGACATGAACAACCAGGTGTCAGGCATGATGTGCGGGCTGGCCACCCACATCGAGGACCCGGTCGCGCGCATCAAAGCCATCCAGTCGTCGTCCGCCGATGCCAAGCAGGTTGCCGCGGGCATCAAGGACATCGTCCCCCAGGACTACGCCTTCTTCGGTGCACCGATCCTGATCCGCGGCCTGAGTGACCTTTACGGCAAGTCCGGCCTGGCCGATGTCCTGCCGATGGCATGCAATGTCTGTATTTCCAATGTGCCCGGCCCCAACGTGCCGCTGTACGGCGCCGGCGCGAAAGTAGCAGCCTTGTACCCGGTCTCGATCCCGACCCACGGCTGCGCGCTGAACCTGACGGTACAGAGCTATCTGGGCGATCTCGATTTCGGCCTGACCGCCGACCAGCGTGCGGTTCCCGACATCGGCCGGTTGGCCGATTACCTCATCGAGGAGTTCGCGGTATTGAAGGCTGCCGTCCTGAGCGCCAAGCCTCCGGGCACGGACGCCGGCGCCGGGGCCGGCCGTCCAGCCAGCCCTTGAAAATGACGCCGGCGTCTTCATATTTACGTAACAGTAGTGTCTGTGTGGTCTTTCCGACCCACCCCCGGGTCCAGCCAACATAATCACAGATAGGAAACCGAATGTCGGTCGCCGCCCAGGCCATTCAGCCGCCGTCCCGCGCTCTGCTGATGCTCGAAGGTCGTGCGCTGTGGGAGTTCGGCGCGTTCGCAGCATCTCTGCCGCTGCTGAGCTTGGCGCCGCGCGGCGACGGACATCCCGTGCTGGTCCTGCCGGGCCTGATCGCCAGCGACATCTCGACCCGGCCGCTGCGCAGCTTCCTGAACGGCCAGGGATACAAGGCGCATGGCTGGGGCATGGGCCGCAACCTCGGACCACGGCCCGGTGTGCAGGCCATGATGCAGACCCGCCTGCGCGAACTGCACCAGCACTACGGCCAGAAGATCAGCCTGGTCGGCTGGAGCCTGGGCGGCATCTTCGCCCGGGAACTGGCCAAGGAAATGCCCGAGGCGGTGCGTACCGTGATCACCCTGGGCAGTCCGTTTGCCGGCCATCCCAAGGCGACGAACGCCTGGCGCGTCTTCGAGATGGTGAGCGGCGAGAAAGTCGCCGACCATGAATCGGCCTTTGTGCACGCGCTGCGGCAGCCGCCGCCGGTACCGGTCACCGCGATCTACAGCCGCTCGGACGGCATCTGCGCCTGGCAGAACTGCCGCGAGCAGCCCGCGCCGCAGGCGGAGAACATCGAGGTTCTCGGCAGCCATTGCGGCCTGGGTCACAACCCCGCGGTCATCTACGCCGTGGCCGAACGGCTGGCGCAGCCGGAGGGAGACTGGCGACCGTTCGAGCGCAGCGGCTGGCGTACGCTGGTCTTCCCGGATCCCACACGGCCGGCCTGAGCATTTTGTCATCCCGAGCGCGCAGCGAGGGATCCAGGGCGGCCCTGGATCCCTCGCTGCGCTCGGGATGACAGCGTTCTACAACACCAACTCCAGCGCATGCAGGGCCACGCCGGCGCAGCCGCCGATCAGCGTGCCGTTGAAGCGGATGTACTGGAGATCCTTGCCGACATTCAGCTCGAACATGCGGATGAGCTGATCGACATCCCACGACTTCACCTGGTCGGCGATGAAGAGCGCGATGGTGCCTTTGTGTGTCGCCACAAACGTCTCGATCACCGAGGCCATGCCGCGGTTGATGTCGCCGCGCAGCAGGGGATCGTCCTGCAGGTTGCGGCCGATTTCCATCAGCAGGCCGCGCAGCGGCGCCTGGATCAGCGAGTTGGGCGCCCGCGTCTGCTGATCGACGAATTCCTTCAGGCTCTCCCAGATGCCGTCGGCAAGATCGCGAATTTCCGACCGCGCCAGCAGGTCTGTCTTCAGCTTGTCCAGGCGCTCGGCGTAGTCCGGTGACTCGCGCAGCCGCGTGATGAAGCCGGCGATGAAGCGATCGAATTCGTGGCGCACGGGATGCTCGTCATCCTTGCCGACCTCCTCGAGGAACGCCGACATCGAGCCTACGATCTTGCGCAGCACGTAGGCATCGGCACGGAACAGGTTGAACAGGGTCGGCAGCTCGTCGCGGATCTTGTCGCGGATGGCATCCAGTGCCTCGGGATTGCCGAGGATCTGACGCAGGACCGACAGCAGCTCGTCGAGAATGCGCTGGTGGCGGCGGTCGTGGGTGAAGGCGGTGAGGATACCGGCGGCAAGCGGCGCCATCTCCACGCCGCGCAGCTGATCGACCACACGCCGGGCCAGGAACGGCCGCAGGCCCGAGCCTTCGATCGACGACATGGCCTGCGGCAGCATCTTCAGGATGAAGCGCGCCAGGTCGTCGCTGCGCTGGCGGTCGCTGAGCCATTCCGAGATCAGGCGCGCGAAATCGACCTCCTGGACCTTGGCCGACACCGTCTCGGCCGCCAGGAAGTGCCGCACGATGAAGTCGCCCAGGCTGTCGCCGATGCGCGCTTGGTTGCGGGAGATGATCGCGGTGTGCGGGATCGGCAGCCCCAGCGGCCGCTTGAACAGCGCCACGACGGCATACCAGTCGGCCAGGCCACCCACGAGCGCCGCTTCGGCGAAGGCGGCGATGAAGCCGAACAGCAGGCTGTCGCGCGCCAGTGGCCGCACCGCGATCAGGACGGCCAGACAAGCCACCAGCAGGCCGGTGGCCGTCCACTTGGTCCGGCGCAGGCTGCGCAACCGCGCGGCATCAAGGTCCGCGGAATCGGGTGATACGACGGTCATGGATGGGCTCGGTCACTTGGTGGGACAACGGATTGGCACACTAACGCTCTGGAATATTTGGTGTTTCTACGTCACGCCGGGAAGCCATGCTGCGTCGCACAATTTATGTTGCAATGCAACATGGAACGATTTATATAAACGCCATCCCGGGCCGCTCCTGGACGGGACCACAGCCATAGCTCATCGAGAGGATGGAGACTGACATGACCGACAAGACGACCAATCCCGCCGCAACGGCGATCGACGCCCTCTACCAGATTCCCGCCGCCGCGCGTGATTTCGTTCAGCGCACCGCCGCCACCGCCCAGGATCGTGCCGCCAGTGCGCACGCCGGCGCCGAGCAGGTCGCGACCGCGCTGCAGGATGCCGTCAATGTGTCGGTGAACGGCTACGCCTTGGTCAGCCGCAGCCTGCTGCAGGGTGCCTACCAGAACGTCGAGTCGACGCTGGGCATGGTCCAGAAGCTTGCGAGCGCGAAGTGCCTGGGTGATGCCATCGGCGTGCAGCTCGACTTCCTGCGCGACTACGGCAAGGCCAATGTCGAGCAGTTCCGCGCCACCGCCGACGTGATCCGCAAGAGCTACGCCGACGGCGACAAGGCCGTGCGCGCCGTGTTCGCCAAGCCGGCCGCGCCGGCCGCTTAAGTCTTCATCGACAGCGTTGTTCAGAAAAGCCCGCTTGCGCGGGCTTTTCGTTTTTCACCTCTCCCGCTTGCGGGAGAGGGGATTACGCCTCCACCCAGGTGGCGGTTTCCGCCATGGGCGCGCGGCGGGTGCGGAAATTGTTGGCGGGATGTGCCGCATCCTCGTAGCCGAACGAGATGGCGCAGACGACCTGGCGGTCATCGCCGATGCCGAAATGGCTGCGCACGAATTTCGACTGCGAGGCGATCGCCGCCTGCGCGATCGTGGCGACGCCCAGGCTGCGCGCTGCCAGGCAGAAGGTGCTGACATAGGCGCCGCAGTCGACGACGCCATACACGCCCAGCGCCTCGTCCGACGTGATGATCGCCACGTGCGGCGCGCCGAACAGCCGGAAATTCTCCAGGCCCTGCCGCGCCGAGGCCTCGCGATCACCACGCTTGATGCCGACACTGTCATAGAGCTGAAAGCCACACTCGCGGCGGCGCGCCAGATAGACGCCGCGATATTCGCGCGGGAACGGGATATCGGCGTCGGCCGGGTTGGCGATGGCGTGAGCGTAGAGAGCGTCGCGGAAGCGATCGGTCGCCGCGCCCGACGTGATGGTCACCTGCCAGGGCTGTGCATTGCACCAGGACGCCGTGCGCTGCGCGAGGTCCAGAATGCGCTCGATCGTCGGCCGCGGCACGGCCTGCGCCAGGAATCCGCGACAGCTGTAACGTTGCGCCAGCACCGTGCCGAGCACCTGGTCGGGCGTGGTCGATTCAGCCGGAATCGGCGACGAAACCTCGTTCATGAACTCTCCTCAGCGTGGGGGTCCGTCACGCCGTGGCGCGTCTTTTCGCCGTCTCGCCGGCCAGGTGATCGTTCAGGAACACCCCGACCTTCTTGATGGCATCGCGCGCCAGATCCAGGCGTGGCCAGAACCAGTGCCAGACATGCGGCGTACCCTCACCGAGTTCCAGCGTGACATCAACCCCGGCGCCCCGCGCGGCTTCCGCCAGGCGGGTCGCATCGGAGACCAGCGCCTCGGTCGAGCCGGCATGGATCAGCAACGGCGGCAGGCCTTTCAGGTCGCCGAAGATCGGCGATGCCAGAGGATCGTCCGCACGCGTGTCGCCGAGATAGGCCCGGGCATAGGTCGAGATCTCGTCGTACTTGACCAGCGGATCGGACTTGGCCGCGCGTGCGACCGGCGAATCGGGACCAAGGCTGAGATCGACCCATGGCGACAGGCAGACTGCGGCAGCCGGCAGCTTGAGGTCCGCCGCACGTGCTGCCAGCAAGGTCGCGACGGTCAAGCCGCCACCGGCTGAATCGCCGGCAATCGCGAGGCGATCCGGCGTCGAGCCGCTCAGCAGCGCCCGATAGACGGCGAGTGCATCGTCCACGGCGGCCGGAAACCGGTGCTCCGGCGCGAGGCGATAATCCGGCAGCCACACCTCGGCGCGCGCGGCGACGCCCAGTGCCGCCGCCAGATGACGATGCGACCGCGACGAGCCGATGCCATAGCCGCCGCCGTGAAGATACAGGAGCCGTCGTCCGTCGACGGCGTCGCGCACGACAATCCGCTCGCCGGCGACGCCGCCATCGCTGCATGGCTGGACGGCGACACCGTCTGGCAGGGGAAAGGCCTTCTCGGCACGATCGTAGGCCCTGCGTTTCGCGTCGAGCGTCGCCTCGGTCGGCAGCTGGCCTAAAAACGCCATCAATCGTTCGAGATCGCTCATGGTCGTGCCTCCATCAGGGCTGCGCCGCATCACATGGCAAAGCCGCCATCCACCATCAGGGTCTGGCCGGTAATGTACGTTGCCCGGTCCGATACCAGAAACGCGACGGCGTCGGCGATTTCGCGAGCCGAACCGAGCCGACGCAACGCGACGGTGTCACGCGTCACCTGCAGGAAGCGGTCGTCGAAGTCGCCTGTGGCCAGCAGCGCGTGATACATGCCGTCTTCAATCACGCCGACACCGATGCAGTTGGCACGGATGCCGAAGCGACCCTCCTCGGCGGCGATGCCCTTGATGACGGCCTCGATCGCCGCCTTGGGCGCGGCGGACAACACGTCCTTGACGGCGTAGCGACGGATCGCCGGCGTCGCCAGCGCGGCCACGACGCCGCGCGATCGGCGCAAATGCGGCAGAGCGGCGTGCAGGAAATGGTAGCAGCCGAACACATCGATGCTCAGCGTGTCGCGGAACAGGCCGGGCTCCAGCCGACTGATATGGCGCATGTTGATGTAGGGACCGGCGGCGTAGATCGCCGTGTGGATGCCGCCGAACGTTGTCGCCGCTTCATCGACAAAGCGCGACACCGCCTTGTCGTCGGTCAGGTCCACCTGCACCGCTTCGGCGCGACGGCCCGCGGCACGCACGGCATCCGCGACGGCTGCCGCCCGATCGCGGCTCTTGTTGTAGGTGAGCGCCACATCGGCACCGGCCTGTGCCAGAACCCGGCAGATCTCCGCACCGATGCCGCCGGATCCACCGGCGACGATCACCGCCCCTGTCGCGAAGCGTGCCGACGTCGTCGCTGGCTCGTTCATGGCGTTGTCCTGTGTTCCCATTCAATCCCTGCAGCCAATCTGCCCGGCACATCGTCGCATCGTCAACGTAATTTCTAATTCATATTAGGAAATATGTTGCACCGTTCCGCGTCTCGGCATTACAAGACCGCTTGCGTGTGTTTTCTAATATGAAATAGAATATAGCAAACGCACGGATGGGAGAGACGCCTTGCTCGAACCGATGGAGCAGAGACGCGCGGCGATGGCGGCACGGTATCCGACGTGGCGGCCGGCCACACTGGACGCCATCCTGTCGGAAACCGCCGCGCGCTTTCGCGATCGGCCGATGGTGCTGACGGACGACGTCGCCTTGACCTACCGCGACGTCATGGAACGCGCCGACGTGCTGGCCCGCGGCCTGCGCGGCGAGGGCGTCCAGGCCGGCGACCGGGTCGCGCTGGTCATGGCCAATCACGCCGACTTCGTGCCGCTGGTGTTTGCCATCTGGCGCCTGGGCGCGGCCGCGATTCCCGTGAACTTCCTCTTCAAGGCGCGCGAACTGGCTTACGTCGTCGGCCAGTCCGAATGCCGCGTGGTCATCACCATGGCCACGTTCCGCGGCCTCGACTACCTGGCCGCGTTCGACGAGATCGCGCCGGGCTGGCGCACCGGCACACAGACGGCCTTCCCCTATCTGCGCTCGATCATTGTGCACGATGGCGACAGCGACAGCCCCCGATCGCTTGCGGCACTGCAGGCGCGCGGCGCTGCCGACTCCGTGCCGCTGCCCGCCAATCCGACCGGCCCGCTTGATCCGGCCGTGGTGATGTATACGTCGGGCACGACGGGGCTGCCCAAGGGCGTGATCCAGACCCACGACAACCTCGCGCGCTCGGCCTATGCCGGCGCCTATCATCAGGCGTTCGAGGACGGACGGCGCACGCTTTTCTCGCTGCCGCTGTATCACGCCTTCGCGCTGGTCGAAGGCCTGCTGGCGGCTATGTTCGTCGGCGGCGCCATCATCCCACAGCTGATCTTCGATGCGACGACCACGCTCGCCGGGATCGAGCGCCATCGCGCCACCTATCTGATGGCGGTGCCGACGATGAGCGTCGCGCTGGTCGAACACCCCGACATCGGCCGCTATGACCTGTCGTCCCTTCAGGCAGTGCTGTCCGCCGCCGCACCCACGCCGGTGCGCATCTGGCAGCAACTCAAGGACCGGCTCGGCGTGCGCGAGGTCTTCACCGGCTACGGCATGACCGAAGTCGGCGCGGCGACGACCTTGACGGCGCCGAACGACGATTTGTCGATCGTGGCCCAGACCGTGGGCCGGTTGATGGATGCGGGCGCCGCCGGCATGGCCGAGCACGGCGGCGTGCTGGCCCAGTACAAGACGGTCGATCCGCTCACCGGCGAGGATCTGCCGCCGGGCAGTGTCGGCGAGCTGTGCTCGCGCGGCCCGACCTCGACATCCGGCTATTTCGCCAAGCCGGCCGAGACGGCGGCCTTGTTCCTGCCTGGTGGCTGGCTGCGCTCCGGCGATCTCGGACGCGTGCGGCCCGACGGCTACATCGAGCTCACCGGCCGCTCGAAGGAGCTCTACAAGTCCGGCGGCGAGCTGGTGTCGCCCAAGGAAGTCGAGGAGCTGCTGTCCAGCCACCCGGCCGTCGCCCAGACCTATGCGGTGGGCGTACCCGACGACCGCTGGGGCGAGATGGGCTGCGCCTGGATCGTGCTGTCGCCCGGCGCCAACGTCACGGCTGAGGAGCTGATCGAGCTCGCCCGCGCGCGGCTGGCGCGCTTCAAGGTCCCCAAGCACGTGCTGTTCCTCGACGCGGCGGATCTGCCGACCACCGCGACCGGCAAGGTGCAGAAGTTCCGCTTGGTCGACATGGCGCGACAACGCCTGCAACTGACGTAGACAGTCGAACCCAAGGAGAACCACCGTGGACCTCGGCCTGGCCGGCAAAACCGTCATCGTCACCGGCGGTGCATCGAACATCGGGCGCGCGATTTCACAGGAGTTCGCGCGCGAGGGCGCCAGCGTGGCGATCCTCGATCGCGACACGGCACAAACCCGCAAGACGGTCGAAGAGATCAAAGCCGCCGGCGGCAAGGCCTCGGGCTACGATCTCGATGTCACCGACGTCGATGCCACCGCAGCGACGATTGCAGCCGTCGAGCGCGACCTGGGCGCCATCGACGTTCTGGTCAACAATGTCGGCTGGAACGGCAAGGCCGAGTTCTTTCTCAACCTGCCGCCGGATCGATGGCAGAAAGCGTTCCAGCTCAACCTGTTCTCGACGCTGAACGTCACGCGCGCCGTGCTGCCGGGCATGGTGGATCGGCGCGGCGGCGCCATCGTGTCGATCGCCAGCGACGCGGGCTTCGGTGAGTTCCGCATGGCCGACTACGGTGCGATGAAAGCCGGCGTTCTGGCCTTCACGCGCACCATCGCCCTGGAGTATGGCCGCTACGGCATCCGTGCCAACACGGTGGCGCCCGGGCTGGTCGTCCCGGCGCCTGACGCCGTCGGTGACGGTAGCCTGTGGAGCATCGACATCGGCATGGGACCGAAGGAAGTGCAGAACATCGAATCGCGCATGCCGCTGCGCCGCCGATCGGAGGCGGTCGATATCGCCTGGTCAGTGCTGTTCCTTGCCTCCGACCGCGCCCGCCAGCTCACCGGACAGGTGGTGAGCGTATCGGGCGGCTTCGTCATGCCTCGCTAGGAACCCGACCATGCGCCACGAACGACAGATCGAACTGCTGGAGCGGCTGGTGGGCGTCGATCCCAACCTGCCGTTCAGCTATGCGGCGGCCAGCATGCGCAACCCGGCGTCGGCCTATACCGATCCGGCGCGCTTCGCGCGCGAAGTGCAGGTGCTGTTCCGCGACCGGCCGCAGTTCGTCGGCCTGAGCGGCGAGTGCGCCAAGCCCGGCTCCTATCTCACCGCAAACCTCGGCGGCGTGCCGATCGCCGTCGTCCGCCAGACCGACGGCAGCCTGCGGGCATTGGTCAACGCCTGCCGTCATCGCGGCGCGACCTTGCTGGAGGGGCGCGGTCCGGGCGGCATGCGGCGGATCGTCTGCCCCTATCACGCCTGGACCTACGATACCGACGGCAGGCTGGTCCAGCGCCCGGCCGCGGCCCAGGGCTTCGACGACGTCAAGATTACCTGCGACCTTCACCAGCGTGCCGTGGCGGAGAAGCACGGCCTGATCTTCGTGCACCCAACCAGCACCGAGCCCTTCGACGTCGATGCGCTGTTGTGCGGCCTTGGCGACGACCTGGCCGACTATGGACTGGCTGACTACGTGCACATCGAGACGCGCACCAACAGCTGGAAGATGAACTGGAAGATGGTGCTCGATACCTTCACCGAGGCTTACCACATCCGCTTCCTGCACAAGAACACGATCGCCCCCTACTTCCTGTGCGACCTGATCTTCGATGCCTTCGGGCCGCACTCACGCACCATCGGCCTGCGCAAGAGCGTGGTGGACCAGATCAAGGACAAGCCGCGCAGCGAGTGGCAGCTGCTGCCTTATTCGACAACGCAGTATTTCCTCGTCCCCAACGCGTTGCTTGTCTACCAGCTCGATCACATCGAGCTCTGGCGCCTGGTGCCGATCGATGTCGGCACCGTCCAGGTCGCCACCAGCGTTTTCGCGCCGGAACCGCCCAAGGACGACAAGACACTGCAGCACTGGACAAAGAACCTCGACATCCTGCTGAAGGTGACGGAGACCGAAGACTTCCCGCAGATGGAGGGCATCCAGAAGAACCTGGCGTCCGGCGCGCTGCCCGAACTTGTCTACGGTCGCATCGAGCCCGCGTTGGTACATCTGCACACGGCCATCAACGAGGCGGTGCAGCAAGCGCCAGATAGATAGCGCCCTGGGAGCGCGGGCCTCTGGCCCGCTCATGTCTCGGCGCTATGCGCCGATGCGGGCGAGACGCCCGCGCTCCCAGGTTAGATCAAGAACGCCAGGTTCGGTTGGGCGACGCTTGCGGTCACCAGCTCGACGATCTTTTGCGACATCCGCAGTTCGCCCTCGACTCGGCGCAGGCGGTGGGTGACACGGCCGGGCCAGATGCGCAACGTGGCGCCGGACTGCACGGCGAGTTCGTAGAGCACGAAGTTCGACGCCACGGTGTAGGTGCCGGCGACGTCATCGGCGGCCAGCACCTCGATATTGGAGACGATGCGGCGCATCGGCGACGGGGGCGTCTGGGCATGCCGCACGCCGGTCATCAGCTGGCGGATGCGCGTCGCGAGCCGCGCCCGGTTGTCGTTGATGTAGGACAGCCGCTCGTTCGGGTCGTAGTCGGCGGTGCCCTTCGGCACCCAGTAATGCATGTCGTCGGTGACCAGCTTCTCCCACGCATCGTACTGCGACTCGTCGGCCAGGCGTGCTTCGAGGTAGAGGAACGCCTCGATCTCGCGGCGCACGGCCTCAGGCAGGTTGGCGGCGCTCATGCCCGGCTCTCCATCACCTGGCGATAATGCTGCCAGAAGGCCCGGTTGGTGACCTCGTCGCTGATATGGCCGACCCGCTTGCCGTCGGGTTCGCGCTGTTCGCGTGAGCGCCCGCGGCTGAGATCGATCCATCCGCCCCGCGCATCGCCATTCGACGGTGGCCGCAGCCCCTGAAACCCCAGCTGCATGCGCTCGGCGATGATGGCGTCATCCGGCACGATGAAACTGGCCGGACCCAGCGCCGCTTCCGACTGGCGCAGCAGGCGGCGATTCAGGGCATCGTCGACGCCTTCGAGCTGGATCACGGTATGGGCATGCACCATGGCGCCGACATCGATGGGATCGATACGGGCCACATTCACCTCGCCCAGGAACAGGTTGGGGAAGATAAAGCCGTGCGGCGGGCCGTCCCACAGCAGGCGCTCGGCGCGCTCCTGGCCGTACCGGGCCACCATCGCTTCACAATAGGCACTGACCCTGTCGCGACCGACGCCCAGCCACGCCAGCTCGCGCGCGTAGCTTGGCCGCAGGTCGAGTTCGACGTGGCCGCCGCCGTGATCGACGGCACGCGAGACGTTGGCCTGCTCGCCGCCGATCACCGTGTCGTGGTAATAGTTGTCGGGTTGGGCCCGCAGCATGGAGGCATGCACGAAGTCGAGGTGATAGCCGTCGCTGTCGCTTTCGGGCCACATCTTCCAGTTCGACTCGACGCGGTGCCCGATCCAGCCGGCGCTGAGGCGGATATTGCCGGTCGGCGACAGATCGCACAGGCGGTCGATCAGGTCCCGGCCGCCGGCGCCGAGATGATCATGCAGCGTGCCGGCATCGCCCGACATGTTGGCGAACACGAAACCGCGATAGCGATCAACCTGTGCCGCCCGGTCGAGCGGCATGTCGGCACGGTCGCGCTCGAAGCCCGCCTTGTGCGAGACCGCGCGCAGGCTGCCGTCGAGCGCGAACGTCCAGCCGTGATAGATGCACTGGAACCCGTTGCCGTGACCCGCCTCGCGCCAGCACAGCCGGTTGCCGCGATGCGCGCAGCGGTTAGCCAGCACGTGGATGGCATCGGTGCGGTCGCGCACCATGATCACGGGCTCCAGCCCGACCTGGCGCGTCACCCAGTCACCCGGCCTGGGGATTTCCGAATCGTGCCCGATGAAGACCCAGCCGCGGCGGAAGATGCGGTCCATCTCGTCGGCAAACACCGCGGCGTCGGTGTACAGGCTACCGTGCACGCGATCGTCCTGGATCAGCGCGGCGTATCGCTTGTCCATGGCGGTTTCCTCCTGTGCCTTGGGCCATTGAAATCCCTTTGTCCGGCCATGACAAATCGTTTGATATTCTAATTTGATTTAGATTATCATTGCCCTATCATCAGCGACACACGCGAGGACGCGCCATGGACGTCGGCATTCAGATGGTGTTCGCCAGCCACGGCTGGCCCGGGATCAAGGACAGCCAGGTGGTCGACGAGGAGCTGCGCCTGGCGCGGCTGGCGGACGACCTGGGCTTCGACGTTATCTGGTCGGTCGAGCACCATTTCTTCGACTATTCGTTCTGTCCCGACAATACGCAGCTGCTGTCGTACGTGACGGGCGTCATCAAGAACGCCGATGTCGGCACGGCGGCTGTGATCCTGCCGTGGAACGAGCCGCTGCGGGTCGCCGAGAAGATCGCGATGCTGGATCATCTGGCCGGCGGCCGCCTGCGCTTCGGCATCGGCCGCGGTCTGTCGCGCCGCGAGTTCGCCGCCTTCCGCGGCATCGCCATGGACGAGTCGCGCGAGCGCTTTGACGAGGCGGCCGGCATGATCCTCGAGGCCCTGCGCACCGGCTATATCGAGGGCAACGGCAAGTTCTACCCGCAGCCGCGCATTCCGATCCGCCCGAAGCCGGAGCGCAGCTTTGCCGACCGGCTCTATGCCGTCGCTTCCAGCGAGGACTCCATCGAATCGGCAGCGCAGATCAAGGCAACCATGGTGATGTTCGCCGACCGCTCGTGGGACCACCGCCTGCCGTCGATCGAGAAGCATCGCACGCGCTACAAGGAGCTGCACGGCGTTGCCGCACCGCCGCCGCTCACCTGCGACTACTGCGTCTGCCTGCCCACGCACGACGAGGCCAAGGACATCGCCACGCTGCACATGGGGACCTACCTCGAGAGCGTGCTGGAGCACTACGAGGTGATGGGCAGCCACTTCGCCACCACCAAGGGCTACGGCGCCTACGCCCAGGCCGCGGAGGTGCTGCGCCGCATCGGCGAAAGCGGCTTCCTGAAGGGCTTCATGCAGGCCTCCGCCTGGGGCACGCCTGACGACGTGCTGGCCACCCTGGAGGCGCGCCGCAAGCTGCTGGGCTCGTTCGAGCTTGCGACCTCGTTCCGCTTCGGCGGCATCCCCTATGCCAAGGCCGAGCAGTCGCTGCGACTGTTCGCCAAGGAAGTGCTGCCGGTTCTGAAGAGCTGGGACAAGGCCGCCGAGCGGCGCCGCGCGGTGGCCTGAGCCATGCGCGCCCTGGTCGTCGGCGGCACCGGGCCCACCGGGCCGTTCATCGTGAACGGCCTGCGTGAACGCGGCTACAAGGTTGCGATCTTCCACCGCGGCACGCACGAGATCCCGGAGATCCCGGACGACGTGGAGCACATCCACGGCGATCCGCATTTCGCCGAGACCATCGATGCGGCACTGGCGGGCCGCACCTTCGACCTGGCGATCGCCACTTACGGCCGCGTGCGCCTGCTGGCCGCGGCGCTGGCCGGCCGCACCGGCCGCTTCATCGGCATCGGCGGCTATGCCGCCTACCGCGGGTGGGTTGATCCCTATGCGCTCAGACCACCCGGCATGAGCAGCCCGGTACCGGAGGACGCGCCCGTCGTCGCCAGCGAAGCCGAGCAGCGTTTCGCCTGGCTGATCGCGCAGACCGAGCAGGCCGTGCTGGCGCACCATCCGACTGGCACCGTGTTCCGCTATCCCTACGTCTACGGTCCCTACCAGATCCGGCCGCGCGAATGGTCGGTGATCCGCCGACTGCTGGACGGGCGACGCGAGATCATCCTGCCGCACTACGGGCTCAGCCTGTCGACCCACGGCTGGGCCGGCAATCTCGGCCACGCCGTGCTGCTGGCGGTCGACAAGCCCGATGTGTCCGCCGGCCGCATCTACAATTGCGGCGACCTCGAGCAGCTCACCCTGGGGCAGATTGTCGAGGTGATTGCCGGCACCTTGGACCGTAAGGTCGAGATCATTCCCGTCCCCTATGATGTCGCCGGCACGCTCAAGGCGATGGTGCTGTCGCCGCTGGGCCACCAACTGCTCGACCTGACCCGCATCAGGACCGAGCTGGGCTATCGCGATGTGCTGGACGTGCGCACGGCGCTGGCGCAGACGGTGCGCTGGTACGTCGATCATCCGCCGGCCGCCGGCGGCGATATCGAGCGGGCGCTGGGCGATCCGTTCGACTATGCCGCCGAGGACCGGCTGATCGCAGCCTACCACCAAGGACTGGCGTTGATGCAAGCCGCCAGCGAAAGTACCGCCGAGATCAAATGGCACCCCTACGCGCATCCGCGCGAAGCAGGCCAGAACCGTGACCAAAGGGGCCGGTGAATGACCAGGACCGCCGTGCAGGTCGTCGATACCTATCTCGACGTACTTTACAATCAGCGCCGACTCGATCTCGTGCCCGAGCTTATTGCCGATCCGACCTGGCGGCACGCGCCGGGCGAGGTGAAGCAGCTGTCGCTGGCAGAGTCGATGGCGCGCCTGGCCAAGCTGCTGGACCTGTGCCCCGTGCTGCGCTTCGAGACGGCGGTACGGGTCGTCGAGGGACCGATGGTCACCGTGGCATGGAACGGCTGGAGCACCCAGACCAACGGCAAATCCTACACGCTGAGCGGTATCGAGATCTTCCGGGTGGCCGACGGCAAGATCGTCGAGATCTGGAACTCGCGCGAAGCTGCCGGCCTGTGGCAGCCGTCGCGGACATTCTAGAGAGCACGCTGGTGACCCTGGGAGCGCGGGCGTCCCGCCCGCATTCGCCCGTAGCACAAGCGGAGAATGAACCACTGTCGTTGG